>CAUWJA010000030.1:0-10524 GCA_963558905.1 uncultured Eggerthellaceae bacterium | reverse complement strand
CGCAGACTGCGGCACGTAGACCACAGCATAGTCCTCGGTCACAACGGCAGAAAGACGTCCGGGGGAATTGGCGGAGTAGTAGCAGTATCCCACGAAGGTGCCGTCATCGGCCGTTCGTGCGGTGCCGGCCTGAGCGCGCGAAAAGCCTTCGAAGGCGAACGGGGCCCCGGAAACCGCCGAGTCGCCATCTTCGCCCACGACGACCTCCGCCAACCGATCGGCAGACGGGGCGGAAGACCGCGTCTCCACGGCGGCCTCCGCAGAAGCGGATTCCTCCGCGCTGCCGGCATCATCGGCATAGGCGACGCACGGAGCCATCGCCGAACACAGCGCCAAGCACAGCGCCGCACGCAGCGCAAAACGCCGTATCCGCATCTTCATCATCCTGCCCTCCATCCCCGACTGACGCAAAAGGATGGACGCCTTGCGGCACCCATCCCTCTTCCAGTCAGGTCATCATCTGCGCTGCGGCGATCATCCGCTCGGCAGCGCAGCCTCGGTTCGCCCGCTATTCGGTGACCAGTTCGAAATTCCATTCCTGCCATATGGCCAGAGCGCCCTCATCCGTGGTCGCCCACTCGAGGAAATCAGCGACAGCCTGGGCGTTTTCAGTGTCCGCGACGACGGCTGCAGGGTAGACGATGTTCTTATGGGTGTCAGCAGGCACCACGCACACCACTTTGATTCCCTTGTCAGCGAAACGGGACACGTCGGAAGTGTACACGAAGCCGAGGTCGGTGGAGCCGGAACCCACCTGCGTGGCCACATCGCCGACCTTTTCAACCAGGTTCACCTTGCCTTCAAGGGGCGTGCCCGCATATGCATCGGTGCCACCGGCCTTGCCTGCGCTTTCGGCACCGACCTTGCCATCAGGGTCGTTGAAGCAGCTCACCGTGGACAACGCCTGGTTGGCGTAGTTGCCGGCAGGGACGGAGTCAGAACCCACCGTCACGGTGTATTCGCCGCTGGCGATGTCCTCGAGCGTGATCTGGTCGATATCCGAATCGGCCGGAGCTATGACCACCAGGTCGTTGCGGAACATATCGAAGCGCGTCGCCTCATCGACAAGGCCCTTCTCGACGGCGGAATCCATGGTGCCCTTCGATGCCGTGATCAGCAAGTCGGCAGGGGCGCCGCCCTCAAGCTGGGCAACCAGGTCGCCGGAAGCAAGGTACTGCGGATCGGCGAAGGTAACGCTGGCATGGTCCTCCTGATACAACGCGATGGCTTCATCCATCGCCTTCTGCAGCGAGTTCGCCGCGAAGATCTGGATTTCGACACCCTCCTGCGCCGCAGGCGCATCGGCGGCATCGGTGTCTTCCGCGGAGCTTTCACCCGCACCGTTCGAACAGCCCGCAAGCGCCATCATGGCAGCCAGCGAACCGGCGACCAGAAGTGCGGACAGCTTCTTCCATGTCCTGTTCATAAGCGTTCCCTCCATTCGGCGGGCACCGCATCGGACCCGCAACGTCGACCCGCTCATTATTCTTCAACGAGTATAAACAGTCAAGGCTCGATCACGATGGCGTCCACCTGGAAGGCAGACGGCCGCAGCCTTCGCACCCGCGCCTCAAGGGCATGCAGCATGCGAATCGCACCGTTTTCCAAGTCTTTCGGGTCATCAAGGCCGCCTCGACCCCCGAATCGGCTCCCCGCGAAATGCCGCGCTTTGCCCAAAAGCGAAAAACCGCAGGTCGGAACGAATCCAACCTGCGGCACTGACTTCGAAGGGGCGCAGACCCACCCGAAACACTTGCGTTTTGCGCCCTATGGCTGCGATCAGCGATTCTCCTCCACGACAGCCTTGTACTTCGGGGAATCCGTGTACAGCTCGTCGGTCAGGGGGTTGAGGCGCTTCTTGCGGATGGTGTAGAGCTGGTAAGCGGCCACGGCCACATTCGCCAGCAGTGCAATCAGGCTCACCACGAAGAACGCGGTGGGATTGTGCGTAGTAGGAATGGGCGCCAGCACATCGGCGAACTGGGGAACCGTCATGACGAACATGATCCACAGGGCCAACGTCTGGGCGCGGTGCTGCAGCCACGCTCCGCGCTTGATGAAAAACGTCGGGATGGTGCAGGAGAGCAGCAGCGCCAGACCGCAGTATGCGGAGTGGTCGGAGATGCAGTTGTAGGTGTAGGCGAAGTTCCACAGGTCGTAGGCGATGATCCAGAACCACAGCATGTCGGGCCAGATCATGTCGCGGCTCTTGTCCTTCGAGACCATGATGCCGAACCATCCGCAGATGGTGATGATGTTCAGAATGCCGGCGATGCCGTTCATGATGTTCCACGGGCCCGACATGGTCCACAGGTTCTCGACGGTGCCGCCCGACCACAATCCGAAGCTGAACACCTGGAAATCGCGCGCAACCGCCTCGGCGATGTTGATGGCCAGGATCAGCGGCGGGAAGCACAGCGCCCACTTCTTCTCATACAGGTGGTGCACCTGACCGTCTTTACCCGTCCACTTGACGAAGCGCAGCGCCATGAACCCTACGCAACCGGCCAATGCGGAATAGGTCTTCACCCAGTTGAACCACGTACCGGTACCGTACTCGTTGCCCGGTGCGGCGGTGGTGGGCCACACGAAGATGGTCAGAAACACCGGCACGACGACGAACAGCGCGATGCCTCCCCATAGCTTGACACGGCCAAGCTCATTGAATGCCATAAGCGCGAACAGCACGAACAGCCAGATGAACCAATACGACATATCCGCTGCTTGGTACAGAATACCCATGGCAAACCCCTCTCTTCTCTCTCGTTGTCTACCGTGCGGCGAAGATACCAAGAAAGATTCGAAGCGTTTTGACGGTTTGCCATTGAGACGTCAATGGCACCGTGTCAATTGCGGCCGCTGCGCCACGGAGGCGGATCGATGACGCGCATGTCCAGATGCAAAGACTGGGCCACAAGGCGGGCGACCTGCTCATCGGTGATATCCGGATATGCCTTCATCACGCCCGCAATGCCGTAGAGCACCATGGCGAACATCTCCGGAACCGACTCGATCGAAATGCTATGGTAGGCGGCATATTCCATCACCACGTCATGATGGATGCACTCGACGGCCGAAAGAACCACCCGTCGTGAAAACTCATCGCGCATGCCCAGCTCATCGACAACCGTGAACATGGGGCGCCTTCTGCCCGAAGCATCGAACATGACCCGGCGGAACGCAGCGACGCAATGCATGAGCTCGCCCGGCGTATCTCCGAAAACACGCGATTCATTCCAGATTCCGATGGTATCCAGCACATCTTCGATGTAATCATCCACGACCGCATCTATGATGGACTGCTTATCCGGGAAATAGTAGTAGACAAGACCGCGGGCCACCCCTGCCTCTTTCGCCACAGCGGCGATGGATGTGGCATGAACGCCGTCCCGCTCGAACAGCGCCCTGGCGCTCTGCATGATCTCCCCCGCCTTCCCGTCAAGGCGGTTCGAATCACGGACACGGCGGAATGCGGCAGGATAGATGGATTGCACGCCTCCCCCGCATCCGGCATCTCGGCTCGAGCAGCCATCATCCGGCTTCACCGGGGCTTTCGACCGATTACCCGCCACCATAGCATCCTCCGATCGAACTCCGGCGGATCCGCATGTCCGCTCCTGCCCGGCATTATACCCCTCCGAAACCACGGACCCGCACAAGCGCAGCGCATTCATCCGAGGGGCGTTCGGTCCGGGGGCATTCGACCTGAAGGAGCATTTGGTCCGCAGGGAAATACACGCTATACTGAATCGGTTATCCCGAAAAGGAGGCCTGATGGATTCGTTCGACGCGATAGACACGCAAGTCCGCCTTGCACTGTTCTCAACGGAAAAAGACACCCATGCATCCATGTTCGGCAGGGGAATCGCGAAATTGTGCGAAGGGGTCAGGGAAACCGGCTCCCTCAACCAGGCAGCCAAGGATATGGGGATGGCCTACAGCAAGGCATGGCGCATCGTGCGGGAAACGGAGCAGACCCTCGGTGTCCAGCTCCTCGATCGCAAGGGTGCCCACGGCTCCACCCTGACACCCGAAGGCGATGCGCTGCTTGCGGCATATCTGGAACTCGAGCAAGACATCTCGGCTTACGCAAGCCGGCGCTTCAAAGAGCTGATGGCGGACAGCATCCGCTAACCTGAAGGCAACCGAATGCTGAAACGGCCCGCTGAATCAAGCGGGCCGTTTCATTGCAGTGATGCCGGATGGGTTCCGCCACCCGCACCGCGGGATTCAGCGCCGGCTGCCGCCGCCTCCGAAAACCGACTTCGACTGGACCGCGCTCCCCTCGAAGACCTCCGGCTCGCGCTCGACGAGCGCGGCGCACGGCAGCGCATGTTCGACCGTCACCGCATGCTTGAGGCATACATCGGCGCACATCTCGCATCCCACGCAGCGCCACGGCCTCGACTCGATCCAATGGCGCTGCTTCGCCTTGGCACGGGCCGCCGAAACCACCGTCTTCTGTCCGCCATCGCCTGCGTCATCGGATTGCTCGGCGACACGGCGCAGGGCGCCGGTCGGGCAGAACGTCGCGCACAATCCGCAGTTATTGCATTTCTCCTCATCGATGAAGACCCGGGAGAACAAAGGGCCCTCGACCACCGCATCGGGCGATGGTTCGGCCATGGTCGCCATGTCCCCGATGATGCGCATATGGCGCTCGGGCGTGACCTGGGGCATATGGCCGGAAGCATCCATCTTGAGGACGTCGCGCAGCGATTCCTTCTTCTTGCCTTGGTTGAACTCGATGTCGATGGCCGCCTGCGTCGCCTCCATGGCAAGCGAACGGGCGGAAGACCTCAGATCGCTGAAGAAGCCGCGCCGCGACACACCCCCCTTCGCCTCCTGGACGCTTGTCGCGAGAACCGCCTCGGGAAGCTCTTCGGTGCGCTGCACACGGGCCTCGACGCCCCAGACCGAAAACAGCGCATTGGCGGCTTCGATGCTCCGATCGGCTGCAACCTGGGCGTCGCGGTAGCGGCAGGTGCGGCAATGCCCGTCCACCACGCGGATATCCGTCGCGCCGAGCGCGGCCATCCTCACCAGAAGCGATGCGTCGACTCGGCCCACGCATGGCACCTCGACCACCCTGTCGGCTGCAGCACGGTGCTTCGCGACAAGCCGGGCGCAGATGATGACCGCCTCCTGCGGACAGGCCTCATGCTGGGCCTGGACACGGGCGGCAAGGTCGTCGTCAAGCGGCTTGAGCGATACAATGGCCTCCGTCGGGCAGACGGTCGAGCATGAGCCGCATTCGAAGCACAGCTCATTGTCGATTTCGATGGTGTTGTCATGCAGCGCGATAGCCCCGGAAGGGCACGCCTGGGCGCAACGGCGACACGATGCATTGCGGTTGCGGACCATGACGCAGCGCCTCGGCTCTATGTGCAGCGCCTTGCTTTCCAAACGCTGCATGATCTCGACCATATCGACGATAGAAGGCATCAGTCTTCATCTCCCAGAATCGACGCCTCGACCGCACGCAGCTCGTCGGGCGTATTGACGTTGATGAAACAGCCGCCACGGGGTTCTGCCGCCAAAACCTCTTCGCGATCGAATGGATGCACGTCGATGGAATCGAAGAACGACTTGGCGGAAGCATGCCCTTCTTCAAGCGCCTTCTCGACGGCCGGAAGGCATGTCTGCTTCCGGTACACCGCATGGAACGGCTCGAATCCGTGCTTGTTATGGGGAACGACGGCGTCGCAGTGCAGTTCGGATATCTTGGTCGCCTCGGCCACCAGAAGACGGGCGGAAGCGAACACCATGTCGCAGGCAACCGTTGCCACCAGGGGGTTTTCCGCCTTCATGAGAGCCGTGTACAGACCGCGCAAAGCACCGCGTTCGGACAGAAGGTCTCGCTCAAGGCGGATGTCGACGTCGGTGCGACCCAGCAGGAACTCCAGCTTCTCGGGCTCATTGGTGGTGATGACCAGCTCATCGGCAACAGGCGCCAGGCGATCGACCATGCGCTCGATCAGCGGACGTCCCAGAAACGGCACCAGCGCCTTGCTGCGGCCCATACGGCGCGATTCCCCGCCGGCCTGGATGACCACGGTGAGTTTCTGACGGACGTGGTTGTCTATCAGGTAATCGCAGATGGCCTCGACATCTTCCAATCCGAACGAGAGGACGCCCCGTTCATCGGCGCTGGCGCGCACGTCCGAACGGTCGGTCACAATCGCAATGGGCGCCCCTGAATTGATGGTGCCCTCGGCCATGAACTCATCGGCTGCCGCCGCATCCCGATCATTGGCCTTCCGGATGATTTCGATGGTGGGCAATCCGCTGCGGCGATACCCTTCGACCAAGACGATGTCGTGTCCGGGCATGCCGCGCACCAGATCGCTGCACTCGGGCTCTTCGGTCAGCTCACGCACGCACGCGTAACGCTCACGGGAGACGATGATGGTCTCGCGGGCGCCGGCTTGGCGGTGGCGGAACGAGTCCTTGCCCGGATAATCGATATCGAAGGACGGATGTCCATGATGTTTGATGGTTCCCACATCGACACCGCGCGCCGTCAGATTCGCAATCACCTTCTCCAACAGGGTGGTTTTGCCCGAATTGTGCCGCCCCACGAATGCAATCGCCGGGCTGGGCACCTGAACGACTCTTGTCATCTTGCTCCCCCTCCAGCAAGCTTCACGCGCAAAACCCCTACTCTACGCGTAGATTTCCTTCTCCTCGACCAGGTTGTTCTTGATATGGCCCACCAGACGCTGCAGGGCGTCGATGGCATGCGGACGGATATCCGCGCCGATGAGGACATACATGAGCGAGTCTCCCACAGCCAGCTTGCCTTCGTTGAGCCAAACGCGCACATAGTGCACTCCGGGCCAGGTGCGGGCATCCTCGACAGCGGCCGCAAGGCCTTCGGCATCATAGGAGAACTCGACGAAAGCCACATCGCCAAGAGCGCGGCCGGCTTCCCGCTGCGCTTCATCAGCGGCACGGACCTGCTGCTTCGGCGTGATGCGGACGACGCCGTTATGCGTCAGGTACATGCCCACCTGCGCCGCGGCCGGATCGGCCTTCGCCTCGGCGAGCCACTGATCGATGGAGGGTTCGGGAACAGCCATTTCATTCATCCTTTCAAGACAAGGCAAACGCGTCCGCCATTCGAACCTGCCGAGGAAACGATGGGACGCGCCGCAGAGTATTGTGCAAGATTATCTTTTGTCGATAATATAGACAAGATGCAGATAACGGGCAGAACCCGGCGGAAGCATCATGCTCCTGCGCCGGGCTCTGCATCCGGTGACGCATCTTCGAGGACTGCAAGCGCTTTCCTGTATCCGCCCGTACCGTAGTTCAGGGCCTTGGATACGCGCGCGATGGTGGTGGCCGACGCGCCTGTGATCTCGGCAATCGCCGTGTACGGCTTACCGGAAGCAAGCAAGCGGGCCACGGAAAGGCGTTGGGATGTCTCCCTGATCTCCCTGATGGTGAAAATATCCTCGAACAATGCGTACAGATCGTCCGTATCATCCATGGACGCCAAAACCTTCAGGAGGTCATCCACTTCAGACGTACGCAAATTGCCCATGATTCACCTGCTCTCTCTCAACTCCCGGCACTATTGTACTCCACTTGGCTGAAGTGGCGGCGAAAACACGCGGAACTCGCACCAACAACAACCGCGCGCGAACGCCTACACGTAGAACAAGATGTCGTTGTACGTGGGAACGGGCCAGTAGTCACGGGCGACGATATCCTCCATCGAATCGACCGCACCTCTCAGCTTGAGCATGGCCGGAGCCACTTCATGCGCATAGGCCTTCGCCTGCTGCAGGCTGTCCTCGCATGCGCGCGCCTTGCCATGGACGGCATCCAGCTGCGCAATGGATTCATCGATGGCATTGACGCCCGCCAGAAGCGTGGCCAGCTGCTGCTGCTGGGTGCTCAGGTCGGATGCAGGCGCCGCCTCCCTGATGGTGGTGATGCCCTTAGCGACCTTGGTGGCATAGGCGCTGATCACCGGCAGATACGTGCGACGCGCCATACGCAGCATGGTGTTCGCCTCGATGTTCATCAGCTTGCAGTACTTCTCCAGCTTGACCTCGTAGCGGCTTTCGACCTCAACGCGCGAGAGCACACCCATCTCCTCGAACAGCGCGATGTTCTTGGGAGCGACGAAGCACGGCAGAGCGTCGGCCGTGGTGGGGAAATTGCACAGTCCGCGGCGCTCGGCTTCAGCATGCCATTCCTCCGAATAGCCGTCACCTCCGAACAAGATGCGCTTGTGCTCGGCCAAACATGACCTGATGTAGGTCATGGCGGCCTCTTCGAACGCACGGCCGTCCGCCAGCGCAGCCTCCATGGCATCGGCGAAATCCTTGAGCGACTTGGCCACCGCGGTGTCGAGCACCATGTTCGAGTCGGACACATTCACCGAAGAGCCCGGCATGCGGAATTCGAACTTGTTGCCCGTGAAGGCGAAGGGGCTGGTGCGGTTGCGGTCGGTCGTATCGCGGTCGAACGTGGGAAGCACATCGACGCCGAAGTCGAGCGACGCACGCGATTCATGATGGTGGCGGCCGCCTGTGGCCAACGCCTCGATGATGGCCGAAAGGTCATCGCCCAAGAAGATGGACACGATGGCCGGCGGGGCTTCGTCGGCACCGAGCCTATGATCGTTGCCGCAGCTGGCGATGCTCATGCGCAGCAGGTCCTGATAGTTGTCGACCGCCTCGATGACGCAGGTGAGAAACACCAGGAACTGCAGATTGCCCTCAGGGGTGTCACCTGGGTTGAGCAGGTTCTCGCCATCCGCCGACAGCGACCAGTTGTTGTGTTTTCCGGAGCCGTTGATGCCCTCGAACGGTTTCTCATGCTGGAGGCACACCAGGCCATGATGGCTTGCCAGAAGGCGCATCTGCTCCATGGTCAGCAGATTCTCATCGACCGCCCTGTTGGCATTGCAGAACACGGGAGCGAGCTCATGCTGCGCGGGGGCGACTTCGTTGTGCTTCGCCTTCGCCGCCACGCCGAATCCCCATAGCACATCATCGAGCTCTTTCATGAACTCATTGACCGTGGGGCGGATGGCGCCGAAGTAATGCTCCTCGAGCTCCTGGCCCTTGCACGGATGCGATCCGAACAGCGTGCGCCCGCACATCACCAAGTCCTGTCGGCGCGCATAGTCCTTTTCGGAGATCAGGAAGTACTCCTGCTCGGTGCCCACGTTCACGGTGACCGCCACGGGGTTTTTGCCGAACAGGCGCAGCACGCGCTTGGCTTGCTCGTCGATGACCTTCAAAGACCTGAGCAGGGGCGTTTTCTTGTCAAGCGCTTCGCCGTTGTAGCTGCAAAACGCCGTGGGGATGCAGAGCACTTCGTCTTTGATGAACGCCGGACTGGTGGGGTCCCATCCCGAATAACCGCGCGCCTCGAACGTGGCCCGCAGCCCTCCTGAAGGAAAGCTCGACGCATCGGGTTCACCCTGGATGAGTTCTTTGCCGGAAAACTTCGTGATTGCGGTCCCGTCGCCGACGGGCTCCAGAAACGCATCATGCTTCTCCGACGTTATGCCTGACAGAGGCTGGAACCAATGGGCGAAATGGGTGGCGCCTTTCTCGAGGGCCCACTCCTTCATGGCGTGCGCCACCGCATTGGCGACATCGAGATCGAGCGGCAATCCGCGTACGATGGTGTCGGCCAGCCTTCGGTACACATCAGACGGAAGGTATTTCCTCATCTCATGTTCAGAGAATACCGTCGTACCGAATTTCTTCGTGAGATCGGACATAGAATGTGCTCCTTCGCCATTCCCTCAACAGCGTGCAGACCCTCCGGAGCCCGGAAGGCGCACGCGACTTCTTGATTCAACCACGCATGCGCATTGCGCTGCATGCACGCTGCCACTTTAGCCTATTGGAGTGTTCCTTGCACCCAGAAAACAACCGCAGACGGTGAACTCCAGATTTTCCGCAGGCAGAGGCCATATGGCGCAAGCTACAATTTTCAGGTCAGACCTGCTTGTGCGAGTGCGGACGCCGCAGCGCGCATCGCTTCGGCCGCGCATCAGACCCGCCTCGATGTGCACCCCATGCCGAGCCGCGTTGGCATAAGCAGGCTCCGCCGAATGAAAGGACTATCCGTGAAAGAACTCTGGAGAAAGTGGGACAGCATCAGCTTGATCAAGCGCATCCTGTTGTTCCTGGTCATCGGAGCCGTGCTTGGCATCATCGTCAAGGACCTGGTGGTCATTCCGCTTCTGGGCAGCATCTTCGTCAGCGCCCTGAAGGCCATCGCGCCCATCCTGGTCTTCTTCCTGGTCATCAGCGCTTTGGCCAACGCCAAAACCGATGGATCAATGAAAACCATCGTGGTGCTGTACCTTGTCAGTACCTTCGTGGCCGCCCTTGTCGCGGTCATCGCAAGCATGCTGTTCCCCGTCGAGGTCACCTTGGTCGGCATCGAAGGCGCCGACCAAGCATCGCCTGAGGGGATCGGCGAGGTTTTGAGCACCCTCATCATGAACCTTGTGGCCAACCCCATCGACGCTTTGGTCAACGCCAA
>CAUWJA010000029.1:0-10549 GCA_963558905.1 uncultured Eggerthellaceae bacterium | reverse complement strand
GTACGATACGATTCTCGGCCGCAGAAAGCGGATCGGTTACGCAGCGTGAAGACGGACCAGTCTGGCTGCCGCACTCCCTTTTTGTCCACTTCGGGACAAAAACGCATCAGATGCGATGCTCTGCCGATCCGCTGGATCGACCGTCGTGCCTGGCTTCTTGCCGTGCGTTTCAAGGCGGGCGGGGTTGGGGCGCCCATTGCCGTTCGCCCCGCATATATGCACAAGGTGTTACGGAATATGGTTCCGTAACACCTTTTCTTTTATGGTGTTACAAGTCAACAATTCGTAACACCGACGCATGATGTCGGCTACGGTCAATGCAACGCGTCTGGGCGCGCCCGCTGAAAGGAAGGAAACCATGGAGAACATGCAGAAGGCCGCGAGCGTGAAGGCGGGGCTGTCGCGCCGCAACTTCCTCAAGATCGCAGGCGCAGGCCTGGCGGCGGCCGGTCTGGGCGGCGCGCTGACCGCGTGCGGCGGCAATGGCGGCCAGCAGGACCAGGGTACCGCGCCCGCAGAGGCGAAGACCCAGGTCGTGGTCACCATGACCCCGGGCTCCGAGCCCGCCGCCGGCTTCGATCCGCTGGTGGCCTGGGGCTGCGGCGAGCACGTGCATGAGCCCCTCATCCAGTCCACGCTCATCACCACGGACACCGATCTGAACTTCGTCAACGATCTGGCCACCGGCTACGAGTGCTCTGCTGATGGCATGACCTGGACCTTCACCATCCGCGACGATGTGAAGTTCACCGACGGCGAACCTCTGACCGCCGAGGATGTGGCCTTCACCATCAACGGCATCATCAACAGCGAAGCCTCGCAGGCCGATCTGTCCATGGTGCGCGAGGCCGTGGCCGAAGACGCCGCCACGGTGGTGCTCAACATGGTCAAACCCAACAATGCGCTGCTCTACACGCTGGCCGTTGTGGGCATCGTGCCCGCCCATGCCTATGGAGCGGATTACGGCGCGAACCCCATCGGGTCGGGCCGTTACATGCTCGAGCAGTGGGACCGCGGCCAGCAGGTCATCCTGAAGGCCAACCCCGACTATTACGGCGACGCCCCGCTGATGCAGCGTGTGGTCGTCCTGTTTACCGAGGAGGATGCCTCTCTGGCTGCGGCCAGCTCCGGCCAGGCGGACGTGGCCTATACCTCCGCCGTGTTCGCCGATGCCGCACCGCAAGGCTGCACGCTGCTGAACTGCGCCTCCGTCGACTCCCGCGGCATCTCGCTTCCCTGCGTGCCCGCCGGCAGCCCCGACAAGGAGCAGAACGGCGTCAGCTACGCCGCGGGCAACGATGTCACCTGCAACCTTGCCATCCGCCAGGCCATGAACTGCAGCGTCGACCGCGGGCGCATGATCGAGCACGTGCTCAACGGCTTCGGAACCGTGGCCTACAGCGTCAGCGACGGCATGCCCTGGTCCTCTGCCGACATGAAGGTTGAAACCGACGTGGAGCGCGGTAAGAAGATCCTGGCCGATGACGGCTGGGAGGCCGGCGAAGACGGCATTCTGGTCAAGGACGGCCTGCGCGCCGAATTCGACCTGCTCTATTCCGCCGGCGACTCGGTCCGTCAGGCGCTTGCCATGGATTTCGCCGACCAGATGGGCGAACTGGGCATAGCGGTCACCGTCCGCGGCGCCAGCTGGGATGACATCTACGTCGAACAGTTCTGCACGCCGGTTCTGTGGGGCTGGGGCTCCAACTCGCCGGTGGAGCTCTACGAGCTCACGCACAGCCAGGGCTGGGGCAACTACGCCTCCTACGGCACGCCCGAAATCGACGCCTATCTGGACGAAGCGCGCGCCCAGGCCGACATCGCGGATTCCTATCCGTTCTACCAGAAGGCCCAGTGGGATGCCGAAACCGAGACCGGCATCGCGCCTCAGGGCGCCTCCACGTGGATCTGGCTGGCCAACGTCGACCATCTGTACTTCCAGGCCGAAGGCCTCAACGTGGCCGATCAGAAGCCGCATCCGCATGGTCACGGCTGGTCGCTGGTCAACAACGTCGACCGTTGGAGCTGGGCGTAAGGCCGCATCTGCGGATCGTGCGTTAGACTGCCGCCCATGGCCCGTTTCATCATCTCGAACATCATCCGATTCACGTTGCTCATCTTCGCGGTGAGCTTCGTGTCGTTCGCCCTGATCAGCGCTTCGCCCATAGACCCCGTCCAGGCGAATGTAGGCCAGGCGGCCTACGTGTCCATGAGCGAGGCGAAGCGCGCTCAGCTGGCCGAATACTGGGGCACGGGCACGCCGCTTCTGGAGCGCTACGCCAACTGGCTGGCCGCCTTCGTGCAGGGCGATATGGGAACCTCGCTGCGCTATAACGCGCCCGTGGCCGAGGTCATCGCCTCCCGTGCGCTCAACTCGCTTGCGCTCATGGGCGTGGCGTGGCTGGTCAGCGGCGTGCTCGGCTTCGTCATGGGCGTGGTTGCGGGCGTCTACCGCGGCCGCCTGGCCGACCGCATCATCAAAGGCTACTGCTTCGTGCTGGCATCCGTGCCCACCTTCTGGCTGGGCCTTCTGGTGCTGATGGTCTTCAGCGTCCAGCTGGGCTGGTTCCCCATGGGATTCAGCGTGCCCATCGGCGTGGCCGCCTCCGACGTCACGTTGGCCGACACCCTGCATCACATGGTGCTGCCCGCCTTGACCCTTTCGGTCATCGGTGTGGCGAACATCGCGCTGCACACCCGGGAGAAGACCATCGACGTGCTGGAAAGCGACTACGTGCGTTTCGCCCGCGCCCGCGGCATGGGCACCTGGCAGATCGTGCGCCGCCACGGCCTGCGCAATCTGGCGCTGCCGGCGCTCACGCTGCAATTCGCCTCCATCTCCGAGATCTTCGGCGGATCCGTCCTGGTCGAACAGGTCTTCTCGTATCCCGGTTTGGGGCAGGCCGCCGTCACGGCGGGTCTGGGCGGGGATGCGGCGCTTCTGGCCGGCATCGCCGTGGTTTCGGCGGCGCTGGTGTTCGGCGGCAACTTCCTGGCGAATGTGCTCTACGGTGCGGTAGACCCGCGCATCAGGCGCGGTGCGAAGGCGGAGGCGGCGTCATGACGGGGAATCTGCTGCACGCCCCGCGCGCTGCCGCCCGCGCGAACAGGCGTTTCACCCTGGCGGTATGCATCCTGTCGCTTGTCGCGCTTGCGGCGGTGGTGGCGGGCGGCCTTGCGGTCGCCGACGTTGCAACCCAGACGGATTTCACGGCCAAGCGTCTGGCGCCGGCAGCCGGGCACCTCTTCGGCACCGACTGGATGGGCCGCGACATGCTGGCGCGCACGCTTGCGGGCCTTTCTACCAGCGTCCTGGTGGGCCTTCTGGCCGCCGGCGTGTCTTCGGTCATCGCACTGATCCTGGGAACCGCCGCCGCACTGGGCGGCCGCCGCGTGGACGCGGTCATCAACTGGCTGATCGACCTGATGATGGGCGTGCCCCATATCGTGCTGCTCATCCTGATCTCCTACGCGCTGGGCAAGGGCTTCTGGGGTGTGGTCGTGGGCGTTGCGCTCACGCATTGGGCGAGCCTTGCCCGCGTGGTCCGTGCCGAAGTGCTGCAATGCCGCGAATCCGGCTATGTGGCCGCCGCGCGCAGCTTCGGCCGCAGCCGTTGGCGCATCGCCGTCGACCACATGCTGCCCTACGTGCTGCCTCAGTTTCTGGTGGGCCTCATCCTGCTGTTTCCGCATGCCATCCTGCATGAGGCCGCCATCACGTTTCTGGGCTTCGGCCTTTCGCCCGAGCAGCCCGCCATCGGCATCATCCTGAGCGAATCCATGTCGTATCTGTCCGCGGGCATGTGGTGGCTCGCGGTGTTCCCGGGCGTGGCGCTTGTCGCCGTGGTCATGCTCTTCGACGTGGCGGGACAGTCCCTGCGCAAGCTCGTCGACCCGCACAGCTCGCAGGAATAGGAGGCGCTATGCGAACAGAAGCAACCCGCCAGACCGCAGCCTCCCGCGGCATCGATGCCGCGGGCGCGCCCTCGAATGCCGAATCTGCCGCCCATGAGGCCACCAGCCATGGCTCAGGCGTCCACCATCATCACTCGCACGCTGCGGACTCCCGCCATGACCATGGCCATCACCTGCTGCAGGTCGAAGGCGTGTCCGTCAGCTTCCGCATGTACGACCCCGCCGAGCCGTTTTTCAGGGCGCACCGCCGCGATGTCCGTGTCATCGATGACCTGAGCATCTCCGTGCATGCGGGAGAGATCGTGGCCGTCGTGGGCGCGTCCGGTTCCGGCAAGACGCTTCTGGCCGACACGGTCATGGGCCTGTTCGAGCCCAACGCTACGGTCACCGGCACCATCTGGTTCGACGGTCGGCGCCAGGATGCCGCATCCCTCGCGCGCCTGCGCGGCCACGGCATCTCGCTGGTGCCGCAGAGCATCAACAACCTGGACCCGCTCATGAAGGTGGGCCGTCAGGTGGAGGAATGCGCCGCATCCGAAGACCTGGCCTCGCGACGCCGGCGCCGCGAGGAGCTCTTCGCGCGCTACGGCCTTGCGCCCGAGGTGGCGGGCATGTACCCGTTCGAGCTTTCCGGCGGCATGGCGCGCCGCGTGCTCCTGTGCTGCGCGCTCATGGACAGCCCCCGGCTCATCGTGGCCGACGAGCCCACGCCGGGACTGGACCTCGATCTGGCCCTTGCGGCCCTGGCGGATTTCCGCGCATTCGCGGACGAAGGCGGCGGCGTGTTGCTGATCACCCACGACATCGAGCTGGCTTTGCGCGTGGCCGATCGCGTGGCCGTGTTCGAGAACGGCACCGTGGTGGAAGAGACCGCGGTGGAAAACTTCGCCTCTCCCGACACGCTGGAACACCCCTTCTCGCGCGCCCTGTGGCACGCGCTGCCCGAGCACGGCATGCTCTGCGACCCGCCCGCCGCACCGCGCGGGGACTCCGTGGCTCCCGCCGCTCCCGCCGGCACCGATCAGCGAAAGGGGGAGTAGCGCATGCTCGAAGCGCGCAGCATTTCGTTCTCCTATGGGGACCGCTCCCTGTACGAAGGCTTCAATTTCGCCGTTTCACCAGGTGAGAGGGTTGCGCTCAGCGCCCCTTCCGGCTTCGGCAAGACCACGCTGTGCCGCATCCTGTCCGGATACGCCAAACCTTCCTCCGGCCAGGTGCTGGCAGACGGTGCGCCGCTGCCCAAGCGCGGTGCATGTCCGGTGCAGATGATCTGGCAGCACCCCGAGACGGCGGTCGATCCCCGCATGCGCATGCGCAAGGTGCTGGCGGAAACCGCCGGAAGCTGTCCGAAGTCCATGGGCGGGCAGGGCTTCTCCCCCCAGGATGGCGCTCAGTGCGAACTGGCGCGTCTGATGGAGGCCTTCGGCATCAAGCCCCAGTGGCTGGACCGCTATCCGCATGAGCTTTCCGGTGGGGAGCTGCAGCGGTTCTGCATCGTGCGGGCGCTGGCTTTGCACCCGCGCTATCTGATTGCCGATGAGATGTCCACCATGCTCGATGCGCTCACCCAGGCGCGCATCTGGGCCGCGCTGCTCGAAGAGCTCGAAAGCAGCGGGGCGGGGTTGGTCTTCGTCTCGCACTCGACTGCGCTCACGGACCGCATCGCCACCCGGGTGGAGAGGCTGTCCGGCAATTAGTGCGCGGTCGTCATCGTCGTGCGGCGCATTCATTAAATCCCTGCAAAGAGACGCTTTGGGGTGCGCCCGTTTCCTTTTGCATGATAAACTCTTGAAGTTTAGGAAAGGAGCGAGGCATTCCAATGGAAACCAACGTCCGTAAGAAGAAGCCGCCGGTGCGCAAGGACCGCCGCAATATCTGGCTGTTGATCATCACCACCGTGCTGGTCATCGGCTCGATATTCGCGTTCACCCCGCCGACGGAGAAGATCAATCAGGGCCTCGACATCCAGGGCGGCCTGTCCGTCGTCCTGACTGCCAAGTCCACCGACGGCTCCGAGATATCCGCGGAGGATATGGAGAAGAGCCGCGCGGTCATCGAAAGCCGCGTCAACGCGCTCGGTGCCAGCGAGGCCGTCGTGCAGCTGCAGGGAACCGATCAGATTCTGGTGCAGATCCCGGGTTTGTCCGATACCCAGGAAGCGCTGGACACCATCGGCAAGACGGGCAAGCTTGAATTCGCCCGCCTGGATTCGTTCACCGACGAAGATGTGAAGCAGAAGATCGAATCCGGCGCATACCTCAACCAGCAGGTCGTCACCGACGACTACGGCAACTCGTTCGTGGTCGGCGAAGGCGTGGCCGACCTCGAGGTTGAACCGGGTACCTATACGCCCATCGTCACGGGCGAGAACCTCACGCGCGTCAATGTGGGCAAAGCTGCCGAGGCTTCCACCGATTACGCCGTCGACCTCACGCTCGACAGCGAGGGTGCGGCTGCATTCGCCCAGGCCACAGAAGATCTGGCGGCATCCCATGGCCAGATCGTCATCATCTTGGACGGCATTGTCCAGAGCGCTCCCGCCGTGCAGTCCGTCATCCCTGACGGCAACGTTCAGATCACCGGCGGTTACACGCTGGATGAGGCGAAGGCGCTGCAGACGGTGCTCGAAAGCGGCTCTCTGCCTGTGAGCTTCGAATATGCGCAAAGCCAGACCGTCGGCCCCACCTTGGGCCAGGACGCGCTGCATTCGGCCGTGATCGTTGCGGCCATCGGCCTGGCGCTGGTCATGCTCTATCTGCTGGTGTTCTATTCCGGTCTGGGACTGCTCACCGCTGCCGCCATGGCCGTGTTCGCCGTGCTGTACCTGGGCCTTCTGGCGGTCCTGTCCGCCTTCGACCTGTTCTCGCTGTCGCTTGCGGGCATAGCGGGCATCGTGCTCACCATCGGCATGGCTGCGGACTCGTCCATTCTGACGCTGGAGCGCTTCCGCGAGGAGATCCGCATTGGACGTTCCGTTCGTGCGGCTTCCATCACGGGCGTGCGCCACGGCATCATGACGTCCATCGATGCCGACTTGGTCACGCTGGTGTCCGCTCTCACGTTGTTCTTCCTGGCCAGCGCTTCGGTCAAGGGTTTCGGTTTGACGCTGGCTTTGGGCATCATGTGCGACATCGTTATGATGCTGTTGTTCAAGGCGCCCATCATCCGCCTGCTCGCTCCGCATGCCATCACCCGCAATCCGGGATTCTGGGGCATCAAGGACTGCCAGGATGCAGCGCCGTATTTCGAAGATCCCGCGTCTGCTCCGCGTGACCGCAAGATACGCGGCCGTTTCATCAAGCGCGATTTCAACCTGCTGGGCTACCGCAAGGTGTTTCTGACCATCGCCTGCGTGGCGCTTGTCGCCGTGGTCGGCATCGTCGGCATCCGCGGTGTGAACTTCGGCATCGAATTCGTGGGCGGCACCTCCATCGCGTTCCATGACACGGGCGATGTCGCTCTGGAAGACGTCCGCGATGCTTTCGCCGACGCCGGTGAGTCCGATGCCGTCATCCAGACCACGGTTGCCGATGGCGAAGAGGGCTTTTTGGCCCGCACCACCACCACATCGCCTGAAGAGGCCGCCGCTGTCGCCTCCCAGGTTGCCGGCGCCTTCGGCTGGCAGACCGATTCCTTCGAGGTGACCACCATCGGGCCGGACTGGGGCACATCGGTCATCCAGAGCTCGCTTGTGGCGTTCCTGGTGTCTCTGGCTTTGATCATCGCCTACATCTCGCTGCGATTCCGCGACTACAAGATGGGCGTGTCCGCGGTTATCGCGCTTTTGCATGACCTGATCATCGTGGTGGGCATCTATGCGCTGGTCGGCCGCGAAATCACGCCGAATACCGTGGCGGCGCTGCTCACCATCTTGGGCTATTCGCTCTACGACAAAGTGGTCGTGTTCCATCGCATCAACGAGAACATGCAGGACGCGCCGTCCAAGTGCACCTTCATGAGCATGGCGAACCATTCGGTCAACGAGGTGTTCGTGCGTTCGCTGAACACTTCCATCACGTCGCTCATCCCTGTCGTGGCCATGCTGCTGTTCGGAGGTGAGACCCTCAAGGACTTCGCACTTGCCATGACCATCGGTTTGGCGTGCGGCTGCTATTCGTCGTACGTGATCGCCACGCCGATCTACGCCATCTGGAAGTCGCGCGAAGAGAAGTACGCCAAGCTCGTGAAGCGCTACGGTACGGACATCCAGCGGTTCTTCCTGGATAAGCTGGAGACCGTTCCCGCCGTTGCGACCGCTGCTGCTTCTGCAGCCGATGCCGCTGCGTCCGCTGGTTCTGTCGACGCCGCTTCCGCCTCTGCTTCGGCCGAGGTCCCGGCTGCATCTCCCGCGGCCGCAACCGGTTCGAAGCCCGCCGGCTCGAAACCTGCCGGCTCGAAGCCTGCCGCCAAGCCCAAATCCGGCAAGGGCCGTTCCAAGAAATAGTTCCGTCAGAGAGGATATGCCATGACTGAAATCCGTGAAGGTAGCGCCCCTAACTTCTGCCCGCCCGTCGAAGAGGGCGTGGTCTTCGAGTTCCAGGATGAAAACGGCGACGTTTCCGCTCTGGAGTTTCTGGGCCTCGTGCTGTTCAACGAGTGCCGCTACGGGTTCTTCTTCCCTGTGGACGATGACACCCCCGCCGGTTCTTCGGGCGAGGTGCTCATCTTGGAGGTGACCGATTTGGACGAAGACGGCCAGCCGTCCGCCTTCGAGCTCATCGAGGACGAGTCCGTTGCCCAGCAGGTCTACGACGCGTTCCGTGAAGCCACCAAGGACATCTACCGTTTCGAATAGGAGCACCTGAAGCGCCTGTTCAGGCCGAGTTCGCTTCGCCGTTTCGGCCCGAATCCGCCTCGTTCCCTCATCGGTTGGAAAACGATCCGCATATTGCGGATCGTTTTTTTCTCTCGCGCGTGTTTGATGCTGAAGTGCATCTGCCGTTCTACCGCGCCGTGGCAGCCCTGCCGAAGGCGGTGCTTTCGCGGCGCTCTGCTGTGTGCGGCTGGTTGCTGCGTACGCGATTTCGGGGTTCATGGTCAAATCTTGCGACTTTTGTGTACCTGCAATCGATTGCCTATCAAAGGAGCGAAGTCGTGACCTGGGGAAACTGTCGTCAAGAGAGGCAGACACAGCGGCGAATCCGCTCATTTGACCAAAGATGAATCGAATGCGCGCACAAAAGTCACCTGATTTGACCGAAATCGATGATTTCCCGTACAGGGCGCGGTTATTGTTGCAATGTATTGCGACATTGGTCAGTGGTGGATACGATGGTCACGTGCGATCGCGGCGCATCGAACCGCGCTGCGTCTTGATCCGCGGCGGGTGGTCGGCTCGTGCCATGAGCGGCGCTGATTTCTGCCGACAGTTCGCCAGTGCGCCGAAGAGAAGGGGAAGGCATCCTTGTTCAGCATGCTCGTAACATGCTATCTGTTTTGCGGCGGCGCCGGAGCCGGAGCTTTGACGGTGCTCTGCGTGTTGGAGTGTCTCAGTCGCAGCCCTCGTTTTGCGGCATCGTCGCTTCCAGATGAATTGTTCGCCCGTGCCTGGTCTTTCGCTTCGGTGCTTCTCGGTTTGGGCGTGCTGTGCTTGGTGGCTGATCTCGGTCGTCCCGACCGCATGTTAAGCCTGCTGGTCGAACCTGCGTTTACGCCTGTTTCGGTTGGGGCCTGGGCTTTGGCGGGGTCTTTGGCATGCGCCATGTTCTTCTTCGCTTCGTCATGGTCCGATTCTTTCACGCCGCCTATGCCTGCGGTGGTGCTGGCGGCGGTGCTCGGTGTCGCCAGCGGTGCAGTGACCATGGCGTATACCGGTGTTTTGCTGCAGAGTTTGGCGTCCGTGCTGTTTTGGCAGACGCCGCTGCTTACCGCGTTGTTCGTGCTTTCTTCGGTGTCTTGCGGTATTGCCTGCATCATGTTGGCGGCGGTGTTTGTGGAAGCGCGGCACCCGTTCATCGGCGAGTTGGTTTCGGTTGTCCGATTGGATGGCATCCTTATCGCCGGTGAACTGGTCGTGCTGTCGTTCTATCTGATATGGGCGATGTCGTCATCGGGAACCGAGCTTGCTGCTCGCGCCTTGATGGAAGGACGGTATTCTGGGGTATTCTGGTGCGGGCTCGTCTTGGCCGGGCTTGCTGTACCGCTTATCATGGAATTCTTCCTAACGCATGGAAATCGCCAGCAGCAGCTGCTGTGGATTGCGATTCTGATCTTGGTTGGCGGTTTTGCCCTGCGCGTGTGTATCGTGGGGGTTTCGCAATTCGACGTTACGCAGATGTCCGGGGAACTTTACGGCCTGTCGGTGATATCCCTAGCTGATGGCAATGCATGAAAGGTGTGGAAATGGGGCGTAAGCAGAGCAGGACCGTCAAAGACGTTCCTTACGATGGTCTCAACAAAGAAGCGGAAATCAGGGCGGCAACTTCGTATGTGCCGCGCAAGTCCTCGCGTAACGGCGCTACGATTTTCGGCATAGCCGTGTTCGTGGGGACAGCGGCCGTGGTGCTGGCAGCATGGCATGCGGTCGCGGGCGCGGTCGACTTCATGGGCGTCGTGGTCATGCTGGTGGCTTCGCTGCTTGTCGTTTCGTCTGCTCATGTTGCGCTGAGCTGGGAAAAAGTGGTTGTGCTGCGCT
>CAUWJA010000028.1:0-10577 GCA_963558905.1 uncultured Eggerthellaceae bacterium | reverse complement strand
CGGTCTGTCGTTCATCTACGGCAACCAGACCATCGAGGATCAGGCCGCCATGGTCTTCCGCGTCAAGCAGCATAAGGCCGGCTTCGTGGTCAGCGACGCAACTCTTTCTCCCGACATGACTTTGGCCCAGGTTCTCCAGCTCAAGGAAGCCACCGGCCATTCCACCATGCCCGTTACCGACAATGCCCAGGCCACAGGCAAGCTCCTGGGCGTCGTGACCGAGCGCGACTACCGCCTGTCCCGCATGTCCCTGGACGCCAAGGTCGCCGATTTCATGACCCCGCGCGAAAAGCTGATCGTCGCTCCTGCGGAGACCTCCCTCAAGGAAGCCAACGACATCATCTGGGACCACAAGCTCAACAGCCTGCCTTTGGTCGACGCTGAGGACCACCTGGTCTACATGACGTTCCGCCAGGACTATGACTCCCACAAGGACAACCCGCTGGAGATGCTCGACGAAGAGAAGCGCTACATCGTGGGCGCGGGCATCAACTCCCGTGACTACGCCGAGCGCGTTCCCGCCCTGGTCGAAGCCGGTGCAGATGTGTTGTGCATCGACTCTTCCGAAGGCTTCTCCGACTGGCAGAAGATGACCATCGAATGGGTGCGCGAGCACTACGGCAACGACGTCAAGATCGGCGCCGGCAACGTGGTCGACCGCGAAGGCTTCCGCTTCCTGGCAGAGGCCGGCGCGGACTTCATCAAGGTGGGCATCGGCGGCGGTTCCATCTGCATCACCCGCGAGACCAAGGGTATCGGCCGCGGCCAGGCAACCGCCACCATCGAGGTGGCGAAGGCCCGCGACGAGTACTTCGAGGAGACCGGCATCTACGTGCCCATCTGCTCTGACGGCGGCATCGTCTACGACCACCACATCTCCCTGGCTCTGGCCATGGGCGCCGACTTCGTCATGCTGGGCCGCTACTTCGCCCGCTTCGACGAGAGCCCCTCGAACAAGGTTGTCGTGAACGGCACCTACATGAAGGAGTACTGGGGCGAAGGTTCCGCCCGCGCCCGCAACTGGGGCCGTTACGACCTGGGTGGTAAGAAGTCCCTGTCCTTCGAAGAGGGCGTTGACTCCTACGTGCCCTATGCCGGCAGCTTGAAGGACAACATCGCGGTCACGCTTCTCAAGATCCGCTCCACCATGTGCAACTGCGGTGCGCTCAGCATCCCCGAGTTCCGCGACAAGGCGAAGCTCACGCTGGTGTCCTCCACCTCCATCGTGGAAGGTGGCGCGCACGACGTTCTCCTGAAGGACAAGACCCCCTACGCGAGCAACGCTCGCTAAAGGGGCGCGCTGAAGTATCCGTCCGAGGGAAGAGCATCCTATAAGACTGAGCAGAAACATAACGATATGCCTTATGGCGGCAATCGTGTCAGTGGCGTTGTGCGGGGCTTTTGCGGGCCCCGCACTCGCAGATGAGCTGACCGAAGCGCAGGAGGCGTTGACCCAGGCAGAGGCCCGCCTTGCGCAACTGTCGCAGGAGGCCGAGGACCTCAAGGCTGAGGCGGCTGTCCTTCAGGACGAAATCGACGCCACGCTCGAGCGGGTGCTCGACGCGCAGGACGCCATGCTCGCAGGCCAGCAGGATCTGGGCCGTTCGGTCAACTATTCATACAAAACAGGCAACGCGGGCTTCCTTGACGTGCTGTTCTGCTCCGGCAGCATCTCCGAATTGTTCGAAAACCTGGTATACATGCAGGCCATCCAGGAATCCCAGGCTGCTGAAATCGAAGCCCAAAAGCAGCGCAAAGCTGAATTCGATGCGGCACTCGCCGAACTCAACGACAAGAAAGACCAGCAGGAAGCCAAGCTCGAAGAGCTTGAGGATGCCCAGGCCGAAGCCCGGAATGTCGTTGACGCTGCCGCTGAAAAGGTGTCGAAGATCGAAGACCGGCAGGAAGCGGAACGCCTTGCCGCGTTGCAGGCTGAAGCTGAGGCCATGCAGCAGCAAGAAGAGCAGACGCCCGAGGATCCTGGTACGGATGATGGTTGGAACACCAACCCCGGTGGCCAGACCGACGGCGGCTCCGGGTCCGATGGCTCGGATTCCGGCTCCACTGGGTCGGGCGGGGAAGATTCCGGCGGATCGGATTCAGGTGGTTCCGGTTCCGGCGGAGACTCCGCGCTGGTTCCCGGATCGGGTTGGAACACCGGCGTCGCCTCTGCATATGGCGGCAGCACGGATCCCTACACGCCCAATCCCGGTACCACGGCTACGGGAGCCGTATGCGATGACAACTCAGTCGGCGTGGCCATCCCCATGTCGTGGCCAAACTATTGGACCTATTACGGCCGTTCCGTCGAAATATCGTATGGCGGGAAAACCGTCATTGCGGTTGTCAACGATTGCGGCGGCTTGGGCGGTGGCAGCCGATCCCTTGACTTGCAACCGGGAGTCTGGAAGCAATTCGGCTTCAGCTCGTGCCAAGACTGGGGCGTGCGCACTGTGAGCTATCGCTTCATCTAGCATCCGCGTGCTTCAGGTCGAGACGGCCGGCTGCGGCGCCGGCGAAGGTTGTCTGCGGGTTTCTTCCGCAGGCTGCCTGGCCTCCGATTTCGCCGAGTAATTCCCCCATAATCTCTGCTCGCGCGTTACAATAGGCGGAATTCGTGAATTGCAGGGCAATGCGCCCGGGCATTCGCGTGCGCATATTCGGCTTGGCGGCCGAATGCCTGCACCGCTTGCCTGCGTGTGCCCATGTAGGAGGAAGCATGAAAGAATACAATCCGCACGACATCGAACCGCGATGGCAGCAGGTTTGGGAGGAAACGGGCCTGAACAAGGTCGTCGATTCCGAGGACAAGCCCAAGAAGTACGTGCTCGAGATGTTCCCGTATCCGTCGGGTGACATCCATATGGGCCATGTCCGCAACTACACCATCGGCGACGTCATCGCCCGGTACTACAAGATGCAGGGCTTCGATGTGCTGCATCCCATGGGTTGGGACGCTTTCGGCCTGCCCGCTGAAAACGCTGCCATCAAACGCAACAGCCATCCCGCGAAGTGGACCTACTCCAACATCGACACGCAGAAGGCCAGCTTCAAGCGCATGGGCTTCTCGTATGACTGGGACCGCACCGTCGTCGCGTGCGACCCTGAATATTACCGTTGGGGCCAATGGATCTTCCTGCAGATGTGGAAGCGCGGTTTGGTCGAGCGCCGCAACAGCCCGGTGAACTGGTGCCCCGACTGCAAGACGGTTCTCGCCAACGAGCAGGTCACAGAAGGCCGTTGCTGGCGGTGCCATTCTGAAATCGAGAAGCGCGATCTGACCCAGTGGTATCTCAAGATCACCGACTACGCCCAGGAGCTGCTCGACGATCTGGATCAGCTCGATGGCTGGCCTGAGCGCGTGAAGCAGCAGCAGGCGAACTGGATCGGCCGTTCAGAAGGCGCGGAGGTCGACTTCATCCTGTGCGACAAGGACGGGAATGCGCCTGCTGAACCGACGGCCGAAGACCGCATCACGGTGTTCACCACACGCGCCGATACCCTGTTCGGCGTGAGCTTCTTCGTGCTGGCTCCTGAATACAAGGGCCTGGCCGAGCTGGTCGCGGGCACCGAATATGAGGCCGCCGTGGCCGAACTGGTGGAATCCGCCAAGAAGATCAGCGCCGTCGAGCGCGCTCAGGGCGACCACGAGAAGCACGGTGCGTTCACCGGCCGCTATGTCGTGAACCCCATCAACGGGGAGAAAGTGCCCGTGTGGGTGGCTGACTACGTCGTGGCCGATTACGGCACCGGCGCCGTCATGGCCGTGCCCTGCGGCGATCAGCGCGACTTCGAATTCGCCCGCAAATACGACCTGCCCATCATCCCTATCATCTTGGGGGACGACGATCCTCTGTTCGGGCAGCTCAAAGATGAGCAGTCCCGCGTGGTCGAGCGCGTTGATTGGGAGTGCGCCATGGAGGCCGAAGGCGTGCTGGTGCAATCGGGCCGCTATACCGGCATGCCGGGCGGCAAGCATTCCGAAGGTGAAGCGGCCATCGTCGCCGATCTTGAAGCTTCGGACTGCGGTCGTCGCAAGGTGGAATTCCGCCTGCGTGACTGGCTCATCAGCCGCCAGCGCTATTGGGGCAATCCCATTCCGGCCATCCATTGCCCGCACTGCGGCGTGGTCCCCGTCCCTGAAAGCGACCTGCCTGTGCGTCTGCCCGAGGACATCGACCTCGCTGCCGGTGAGACCCTTGCCACCCATGAGGGCTTTGCGGAATGCGTCTGTCCCGTATGCGGAGCACCCGCCCGCCGCGAGACCGATACCATGGATACCTTCACGTGCTCAAGCTGGTATTACATGCGCTACACCGACCCCCATAACTCCGAGATGCCGTTCGATCCGGCAAAGGCCAACGCCTGGATGCCCGTCGACCAGTACATCGGCGGCATCGAGCATGCCATCCTCCACCTGCTGTATTCGCGCTTCTTCACCAAGGTGCTGCGCGATGAGGGCCTGCTCGCATTCGACGAGCCGTTCAAGAACCTCTTGTGCCAGGGCATGGTGCTCGATGAGAACGGCGAGGTCATGAGCAAGTCGAAGGGCAACGTCATTGCCCCTGAGGACATGATCAAGGGTTACGGCTGCGATGCCGTGCGCGCCTATATCCTGTTCATGGCGCCGCCCGACAAAGAGCTTCTGTGGAACGAAGACGGCCTTGCCGGCATGTACAAATTCATCAACCGCGTATGGCGGCAGGTCTATGATCTGGCCGGTGAAGCCGGGGATCAGACCCTGTTCGAGGGCGATCCCTCCGCATGCAATCCCGCATCTGCGGCTGCCGCTGCCAAGGTTCTGCGCCGCGAGCGCCATCGTGTCGTCGGCAAGGTGACCGATGACTTCGGCCGCAACAACTTCAACACCGCCATCGCTGCGATCATGGAGCTTTCCAATGCCGCGGGCGCGTTTCTGCGCAAGGCATCGCCGGAGCTGCGTGCCGCTGACTCCGAGCTTGCCGCGCTGTCTGCCGAGGTCGCCGAAGTGCTGGTCAAGCTCATGGCTCCCATCTGCCCGCATTGGGCGGAAGAGCTGTGGGGCACGGTGCTCAGCCGCGAGGGAAGCGTGCATGTGCAGCCTTGGCCCGAATTCGATCCCGAGAAAGCCAAGGATGACGAAGTGGAGCTTGCCGTCCAGATCAACGGCAAGGTCAAGGCCCGTATCATGGTCGCCGCCGATGCCGCCGAGGCCGCAGTGCTCGATGCGGCGTTCGCGGTGCCTGCCGTCGCAGCTGCCGTGGACGGCAAGACTGTCGTGAAAAAGATCGTCATTCCCGGCCGCCTGGTCAATATCGTGGTCAAGTAGCCACTTCGGAAGAGATGCGCCGGAGATTCGCCTTCGCGCCGTTGGCCCCCGTCGAAGCATTCGGCGGGGGCTTTCTACAGCTGGGCTGTAACGTGCTATCATTTGCACACGCAACAATAGGGTAAAGACGTTGCTGCGTGCGATGATGGGAAATCCAAGATGAAAGGAGCCATGATGAATTCGATGAACATGCTGCTCGGCGGCGCGGGCGTTCTCTCGCTGCTGGGTCTCGTCGCCGTGATCGGTTTGACGGTGTTCCTCTACATCAAGTTCATGGGCAAGAATGCCGACCCCAACGCGAAGGGCACCAAGTTCTTCCGCTTCGATCACTTCTACATTGAGAAGATCCTTCACTTCATCTATCTTCTCAATGTCGTTGCGATCACCGTTATTTCGGTTCTGACGCCGTTCACGGCGGCATCCGCGGCGGGCATGATGTACGGCTCGAGCTTCTTCGATGTGATCGGGGCGTTCTTCGGAGGCATTCTGAGCGGTGCGCTCATCTTCCTGGTCAGCCAGTTCATCTGCCGGATCATCTTCGAGTATCTGCTGATTTTCGTTCGCATGTCCAACGATGCCCGTGATATCCGCAATGTGGTTGCCGGAGGAGCTGCCCCCAGCCAGCCTGCTGTTCCCAGCGTCCCTGCGGGCCCCAGCCCTCTTTCGGGCATAGCATCCGCAATCGCCGACAAGGCCGCCCAGGTCAAAGCCAGTGCCGCCAATGCCGTTGCCCAGGCTTCCGCCCCGGCGGATTCCGCCTCTCCGGCTCCTGCGGCGCCCGCATATGCACCTGCGCCTGTTGCGGTTGAGCAGCAGCCCTCCGGCACGTATGCTCCCGTGGCTCCGGCGCCTGCTCCCGCCGCTCCGGTCCCCGCACCTGCGGCGCCTGCGCCCGTTGCACCCGCTCCTGCAGCCCCTGTGCCTGCGCCCGTTGCACCCGCCGCTCCTGCAACGTGGACCTGCTCGTGCGGAGTCAGCGGCAACACCGGCAATTTCTGCGGATCGTGCGGAAGCCCGCGTCCGTAGCCGACCATGCATTCGATCGTCTGATGGAAGAACAGCGAAATCGATCAAACGATGGCTCCGGGAGGTTTGCCCGGGGCCATCGTCCTATGAAAGGGCTCCACGCGGCTTCTGCTCCGATAGCGCGCTGGAAAGTGGCCGCATGTGTGCTATGCGGCATTGCGGTCGTTGCGCTGGCCGCGTCGCTTGCGTGCTGGCGCGTCGGGTCATCGCATGCCGATCCGCAGGTTCCCTCTGCTCCGCAGTATGTCCCATCGGCATTGGCTGATGTTTCGCGCGATGCCGCACGCGATGCTTCCTCTTCGATGTCCGGGATCGGGCTCCCAGAGCGTCCTGACCATGAGGCCATGCGCGCTGAATTGGGCATCATCGAGGATTACCGCGATGAGTTCATCCACGGGGAAAAGACTGCCGAGCATCAGAAGTACATCGTGCTCCATGACACGGAAGGCGAGGGAAGCCCCGAATCGGTGGTCGATTTCTGGGCAGGCAACGGCAATCTCGTGGCGGCGCATTTCATCGTGGGCAAAGACGGCACCATCGTGCAGTGCGTTGCCCTCGATGCCATTGCGCACCATGTGGGATTCGGCGATGCCGGGCATAACGCCTTGTACGGTGTCGAGGACGAATCGCGCGATGACAAGCTGGGCACGGTTCCCATCGGCAGCTGGGCGCCTGACTACGGAATGAACTCGTACTCGATAGGCATCGAGATGGTGCATGTGGGCGGTTCGGGCGATTATCCTCAGGAGCAGCTGGAAGCCGTCGATGCGCTCATCGCCTACATCGATGCCTACTATGGTTTCGAGAGCGAGATCATAGACCATAAAGCGTGGCGAAGCGGCAATTCGGATACATCCCCTGAGTTCGCGCAGTATCTGGAGAATTACAAAGACCATCGCACCCATGCTCCGCTCAGCTGATCAGCAGCGAGACGGGTGCCGTATGCGGGGCGAAGGCCCTGACGCCAAGATTGGAGGAATGCCTATGTTCTGCAGCAAATGCGGGGCGAAGATGGACGATTCGTGCACGTTCTGCACCGAATGCGGAGCCCGGCTCTTAAAGCCCGTCGCTCCCGAGGTTGCTTCAGTCCGAAATCCCGGAGCCGAGAAGACCGCCGTGCTGCAAACGGCCGATACGGCGGAATTGGCCCAGACGGCCTCGACCGGCGACCAGACCGCGGTGCTCCAGCCGATGGGCCAGGGTGGATCGGAAGCCGATTTCGACCCCATGGCCGGCATCGATACGCAGGTTTCAGGCGAATACGGCGATACGCCTGTCGCGGCGCCTGTCCTCGAGCCCATCTACGCTCCGGATTCGACAGCCGTCATGCCTCCGGTTTCACCGGTGCGGACCTCTGGCGGGAAGACGGGTGCGTCCAAATCCGGCGGTGCCAAGGTTGCCATGGTGGCTGTGCTGGCGCTGGTGGCACTTGCGCTGGTGGGAGTCGGCGTGGCCATGGTGTTGGGCCTGTTCGGCAAAGGCGAATCGCCGGCCGGCGGAGATGCGGCGGGAGCAAGCGCCGCGCGGCTTGTCGTCGTCAAGGCGGATGCGTCTGATTATCCCCAGGTCAAGCTCACTGTTGCGGCTGAAGACGACAAGGGTTCGGTGCTTACTTTGGATGCAGCCGGCGTCGTTGTCAAAGAGGGCGAAGATGCCGACAGCCTTGAGCGCGTCACGAGCGTGACCGTTGCCGCATCCTCCGATGACGAATCGTGCTACGTGCTCACGTATTCTTCCGAGAGCGGGGCGTCGGAGGGGGATGTGCGAGCGGTCCAGGTGTCCATGGCTTCCGACTCCGGCTACCAGGGGTCTGCCGATTCGACGTACAAGGTGACCTCCCAAGATGATGGCGCCTCGAAGGGCAATGCAGGGGATAAAGCCGGCGAAGACGACAACGGCAAGACCGACAAGACCGGCAAGACCGACAAGACCGATGAAGGAAGCGAGTCTTCCGACTACTTCATTCTGCCTGATTCGGACTCTCGGTACCTGACCAAGTCCGATATCGAGGGCATGTCCGTCGAGGAGCTTTTCTACGCACGCAACGAGATCTTCGCACGATACGGCAGGGGTTTCCAAAACGAAGATCTTCAGAAGTATTTCAACGCTCAGCCCTGGTATGTGAAGGAATACACTCCGTCGGAATTCGATTCCATGCCGTCGCCTCTCAACGATTACGAGAAAAAGAACGTCGATTTGATCCGCGAAGTCGAGAAGGCGAAGGGTTCGCCGTACCTGTAGGTCTTTCGCCTCGCTGCCGGATGGATGTTCGCTCGCTGGTTTGTGGAACCTCGGTGACGCTGCGTCTGTCCGGTTCGGGGCTGATACAATTGAGAGCGTGAAGCTGCTCCGAAACATAGCCGTCGCGCTCGCGACATCGTGCGCCGTCCTTGTGGCGGCGTTTTTCGCGCTCAATGCGTGGATGGTCGCGGATTCATCGCAGCACATCATGTCGCTTGATGAGGTCGTTGCTGCACGGACCCTCTCCGGGCCCGATGTCCCTTCCGAAGGGTCTGCCGAAGGATCTGCCGAAGAATCCGCCGCATCCGTTCTGCCTGCCGATTGCATCATCGCGTTCGGCGCCACCGTGTATGCGGACGGAACGCTTTCTCCCATTTTGAAGAACCGCGTGGATGCGGCGATCGAGCTGTATCGGCAAGGCGTGGCGCCGGTGATCATCATGTCCGGTGACGGCCGCGAGTCGAACTACGATGAGCCTTCCGCCATGAAGGCGTATGCGGTTGCGCAGGGTGTGCCTGCGGATGCCGTGTACTGCGATCCGGGCGGCTACCACACCTATGAAACGCTCTGGCGCGCCGCCCATGTGTTCGGTGCAACGCGCGTTGTGCTCTCGACACAGGAATACCACCTGTTCAGGTGCGTGTTCGATGCTCGCGGGCTGGGGATGGAGGCGCTCGGCGTCATCAGCGACACCGGTACCTACGATGACCAGCTTTGGTATGACGTCCGCGAGTCCGCCAGCCGTGTGGTCGATTTCGCCACCGTGGTGTTCGATTTGCCACCCGAAAGTCCGGCCGAGGCCATCACGCTGTAGGCTTGACCCTTCGGATCCCAAAATGCACCAAATTCAAAGTCTTTCGGGTCGGTGTGCTTTCTTTTGCCGGCCGTCAGCATGTGCATGTAAGGCCGGTTTGAAAATACCCAGATAAAAACAATACCGGCATGAGAATAATCCCATGCCGGTTGCGGTTGTGCGTTCGGCTGGCCGGGTCAAACGTCTCTTTGGCCCGAAACACTGCCGATTCGGTGCATGTGCGCTGCGGTTTGCCCGCGCTGCGCGGCTACAGCCTTTTCGCGATTGCCAGGATGAAGTCGCGGGTGGAAAGCGCGGTCGGGTTCTCCAGCGTGGTGATGCGGGCCAAATCCCCCGTCATCTCGCCGGCTTCGATGGTATCGATGGTCGCGCGCTCCAGACGGTCGGCGAACGCCATGAGCTCGGGCAGGCCGTCCAGCTCGCCGCGCTTGCGCAGGGCGCCGGTCCACGCGAAGATGGTGGCTACGGAGTTCGTGGACGTGGTCTCGCCCTTGAGGTGCTTGTAGTAGTGGCGCTGCACCGTGCCGTGCGCCGCTTCGTATTCGTAGACGCCGTCGGGGGATACCAGCACGGAGGTCATCATGGCCAGCGATCCGAAGGCGCTCGAGACCATGTCGCTCATCACGTCGCCGTCGTAATTCTTGCATGCCCAGATGAAGCCGCCTTCGGCCTTCATCACGCGTGCCACCGCGTCATCGATGAGCGTGTAGAAGTATTCGATGCCTGCGGCCTGGAAACGCTCGGCGTATTCGGCGTCGTAGATTTCCTGGAAGATGTCCTTGAAGCGGTGGTCGTACTTCTTGGAGATGGTGTCCTTGGTGGCGAACCACAGGTCCTGCTTGACGTCGAGCGCATAGTTGAAGCAGCTGCGGGCGAAGCTTTCGATGGAGGCGTCTACGTTGTGCATGCCCTGCACCACGCCGGCACCCGTGAAATTGTGCACCAGTTCGCGGACCTCGGTGCCGTCTTCGGCGGTGTAGACCAGCTCGACCTTGCCGGCTGCAGGGATGCGCATCTCGGCGTTCTTGTACACGTCGCCGTATGCGTGGCGGGCGATGGTGATGGGCTTTTTCCAGTTGGATACGCACGGCTCGATGCCCGCAACAGGGATGGGCGTGCGGAACACGGTGCCGTCGAGCATGGCGCGGATGGTGCCGTTGGGGCTCTTCCACATCTGCTTGAGGCCGT
>CAUWJA010000027.1:0-10588 GCA_963558905.1 uncultured Eggerthellaceae bacterium | reverse complement strand
ACAGTTGAGGGCCGCGGTCGGTTTCGCGGCCTTCGCCAAGTTTCCACCCGATACGCAAGAAGGCCCCGTACCGTCCGGAGGGGTGGACGGTACGGGGCCTTAAGCCCTGCAGCACGTGCGGATTGCGATCGGGCCCGAGCTACGGTGTGGGCCCGATCGCCGCAGCCGGCGGCGACGTTACGCCAGTCGCGCCAGAGCGCTGCGTGCCGAGATGCGGCCGAAGGCGCCGCATTCGCCCACGTTGCCGCCGCCCTGGTACAGGCTGCCCCAAATCGATCCGAACTCGCCGGCGGAGAACAGACCCGGAATCGGGTTACCGTCGGGGTCCAGGATCGAGCCGTCAGCTGCTCGCACCGGGCCGCCGTCGGTGTTGAGCAGCGCGGGCACGCAGAGCATGGCGTAGAAGGGACCCTGCGCAACAGGGGTCAGGGTGTCGGCGGGACGGTAGAAGGCCAGGTCCTCGCCGCGTTCGCAGAATTCATTCCACTGGGCAACGGTCTTGACCAGCTCATCAGCCGGAACCTCGATGGCTGCAGCGAGTTCTTCGATGGTGTCGGCGGATACTGCCCAGCCGTCTGCTACCGGATCGGCCGAAGTCTCTTTCGGGCATGCGCCAGCATCAAGGCCTGTCTGGTCGAAGATGAACCACGCTTTGTCCGGCATGGGCAGATGTGCCATACCGCCGCCGAACTGCGTGATGCCATGGCGGTAGCCTACATTGCGGGTGATGTCGGTGCCGGGAAGGGCGTATTTCTTGAAATTGCTGCAGGCGTCGAAGTCCTGGTAGTAGCGACGGCCGTTCACACCGACGGTGATTCCGTGCTGTTTGCTGGTGAATGAGTACAGCGTGGACACGAAGTCGGTGTTGGCGATGTTGCGCAGTGACATCCAGTAGCTTGCTCCGCCATGCATGTGCCAGAAGTCGGCTCCGATCTTCATGCAGGCGCGATGACCGTCGCCCGTGTTCGCCTGACCGGCATAGGGCCAACCGTTGACGCCGGTGAATTCCTTGAGCATGCCCTGGTCGCTTTCGAATCCGCCGGTGCACATGATTACGCCACCCTTGGCACGGTAGCGTTTTCCGTTAGCGACAACTCCGATGACTTCGCCCGACTGAGGATCGCGGATGATGTCCTCAAGCGGCGTGGAGGTCTTGTAGTCGATGGTCTCGCGCTTCTGCATTTCCTGCATGAGGAACTCGTGGATGTGGTGCGGCTGATCGCCTTCAGTCTTGAACAGCAGATAGCCGACGGTGTGGCTGTCGGGGTATTCGGCGTACTCGTTGGTTTCTTCGGGCTCGGGGCGGTAGATGTTCATCCACTCTTCCTTGGCTCCAAGCGCCAGCACCCATTCAAGGTTGTGCATGGTTTCGTCGATGTAGGCATCGATGACGTCTTGCGGCGTGCAGTCGGCAATCAGGTGGTTCAGGTAGTTGCGAGGGCCTTCCTTCTCCTCGAAGTACATCTGCCAACCTGCGCAAAACGGGCTGTTTCCGTTGGGTGCCATGTCCTTCTCGATGAGCAGGCAGGTTGCTCCGTTGCCTTCGTCCGCCACGGTGATGGCGGCGGTCACGCCTGCGATGCCTGCGCCTGCTACGATGACGTCGTATTCACCGTCCCAATCCTGATCGGCGCTTGACGCCTGTGCGTCAGAGCCGCCTTTTGGCGCGCATCCCATGATGCCGAACGCGGTCGCGCCGGCCAATGCCAGGCCCGCGCCCTTGATGAAGTTGCGGCGCGAGGTGGCGCCTGCTGCGGTTTCGGTGTTCCCCATTGTTCCTCCTCTGATACGGTGTTGATGCCGAATCCTTGATGCATGCTGTGGCGTGCTTCTGCGTGGATTCGATGATGCCATTGCATTCTTGCCTCAATCGACGGCGTAGGGCTTCCGCCGAACTGTCTGATTCCGTTGTGAAACGCTGCGTCCGTATCCCCAAAGTGGATGATTTAGGGTGAGCTGCAATGGAAAATGCCTGATGGGTCCTTGGAGATGGGGCTGATAGGGAGGTTCGTAAGAGGGCGGGCGGCTTTCTTCGCTGCCCTATGGCCTATAATGGCCAGGCGAAAACAGGCTCGAAGCGATGTAGGGGGAATCATGCTTGAGAGCATCTTTCGACGGGTCCGCCATCTGGCTGAGCAGCATGGGGATGCCGTGGTGGGCGCGCTTTCTGCGGCGGCTATGATGATGGTCGTCATTTGGGCGGACATGCTGGGGCATGGACTCGGCTTCGAACAGTCTGCTTCCGTGGTTGCCCCGATGGGCAATTCGCGGCTGTTCTTCCTGATTGGTTTCACTGCGGCGGGTGCCGCATCTATCGTGCTGGCTAAATTCCGCTTTGCGGAAGGTTCTTTGCCAGCGAAGGTGACGTTGGCAATGGCGGTGGCTGGCACGGCGCTGTACGGCCTAGCATGCGCACAGCCGTTGCTGCCCTGCTTTACGGCTGCAATTTGCGGATTGTTTCTGTGCGGTGCTGGCTACTATGCCGCCACCTTGCTCATATATTGCCAGTTGGCGAAGGTTCGTCGTCTTTCGTCAGCTGTGATCGCCGTCGCTATGGCCCTGTTCCTCAAAACGGTGTTCGGCTCCCAGCTCACTGTGGTTCTGCCGCAGGGCTTTCAGATCGCTTTCGCCTGCGTCCTGCCGGTTGGATTCTTCTGCTGCCTTGGATTGCTGGGCAGGTGCGATTCCGCGGCGCTCGATGCCTATCGTTCTCGTAGGACACTGGCAGCGCATGGCGTCTATGACCTCCTATTCTTGCTGGTCGCAGTATCTCTGATGCTTGCGGCCCTGCGCGGTACCAGCCATCTGGGACTGTGGGGAGCCGGATACAGCGGGTCGCCTGTTTCAAGTGTGACTGGCTATGCGGTGGTCGCGCTCGCTCTTTCGGCTTTCACCTATCTGACTCTGGTTCGCAATAGCAACAACCAGATGCTCGTGAGGTTTCAGCCTGCATTCCTGGTCCTTGCAGCCGGATTTGTGCTCTATGTGCTCCAAGATTCATTTTTGGGAGCGCCTGAGTCTGCCCAGTTGTTCGAGTGGCTGTACTTGACTGTGGAATTGTTCGGGCACCTTCTGTCGGGGACGCTTATAATCACGGCGATTCGCACTACTGATTCCGCTCCGTGGCGATTCCAGGGCGTTAGTGATACGGCGTTCGGTCTGGTGGCGATTCCATGGATTTTCTTGGCGCAGAACCCTGCCTTTGATATTCGCCCGTTGATGGTTGTGGCTATCTTTCTGGTGATGGTTGCCGCCATTCGGCCAATGAGCACGCGGCCACTAGAGATCGAGCGCTTTCTTGATGTTTCCGGGGAAGGTTCCGCATCTATGCCTGCTCGGTCTGAACCTTCGGAGGTTACCGACCCTGATATGTCCGTTGTTGCGCCTAGCGTTGTGAAGGGCGCTGCGTCCAGCGGTGTCACCCTGGAGCGAAGGCTGGCTGCCTGCCATAGGGAGATTGCAAGGTCGCACGGCCTTTCCGTCCGGGAGACCGATGTGTTCATGCTGCTCGCCCAGGGTCGCAGCCGCCCTTACATCTGCGAAGTGCTTTACCTGTCGGACGGTACTGTGAAGACTCATATCTCGCACATATACCGCAAGTTTGGCGTTCATGCACGCCAAGAGCTGCTCGATGCCGTGCAGGAGGAAGTGGCCCGTATCGAAGCTGTCCGCATCGGAGTCCCTGCGTCCTGCCGGCGAGAGAGTTAGAGCTCATTCTCAAGATACGGATCATTCTCGAGATGCTCGGGCAGATATTCCTGCTGCATGGGCAGGGCGAACGCAAGTCTGTTGCGCCCGTGCGGTGGCGAGCCCGTTTCCATGCGGGCTCGCCTGATATGGTCGGATGTGCGACTATTCGGCGCTGCGGGCCAGTGCGCTGCGTACGGAGATGCGGCCGAAGGCCAGGCATTCGCCGATGTTGCCTGCCCCCTGATAGAGGTTGCCCCACACGGAACCGAATTCGCCTGCGGAGTACAGGCCTGCGATGGGTTCGCCGGTGACGTCGAGGATTTCGCCCTTTGCATTGCGGACTGGGCCGCCATCGGTGTTGAGCATGGTGGGCGCGCACTTGACAGCGTAGAACGGGGCTTTGGCGATTTTGGCCAGCGTGTCGGGTGAGCGGTAGAATGCCTTGTCCTCGCCGTCGTCGCAGAAGCCGTTCCAGATTTCGACGGTGTGCGCAAGCTCGGTTGCGGGAACCTCGATCTTGGCGGCAAGCTCTTCGATGGTGTCCGCGCTTAGCGCCCAGCCGTCAGCAACGGGGTCGGTGGAAAGGTCTTGGGGCACAGCGCCTGCAGCCAGGCCGTCGGCGTCGAAGATGTACCATCCGCGCTCGGGGAAGGGCAGATGCGTCCATGCGCCGCCGAACTGGGTGATGCCGTGGCGGTATCCGACGGCAAGCGTGATGTCATCGCCCGGCATGGCATAGGGGATACCCAGGTTGGGGTTGGGAACCGCACAGCCGTCCCAGTCTTGGTAGAAGCGACGACCGTTCATGCCCACCGTGATTCCGAATTGTTTGGATGTGAAGTCCCACGAGCGCGACATGAATTCGGTGTCATCGAGGTTGCGGCAGCCCATCCAGTACTGGGCTCCTGCAGTCATGTGCCATTGGTCGGCGCCGACATGCATGCATGCGCGATGCCCATCGCCGGTATTCTGCGTCGCAGCAAGCGGCCGAACGCCGCGCACGCCATGGTAGGTTGCGAGCATGTCGGGGTCGTTTTCGAAGCCGCCGCAGCACATGATGACGCCCTTGGCGGCGCGATAGTTCTTTCCTGCTGCTACAACGCCCACGATTTCCTTGGTTGCAGCGTCTTGGACTAGCGCTTCGAACGGGGTGGAGTTCATGAACGTGATGGTGTCTGAATGGGCCTTTACGGTATCGGCCAGGAACATGTGGATATGCGGGGCTCCGCCTCCCATGCCTGTGAAGATGACCATGCGGTACGATTCGCCGATATTGAATTCAGGCCATTCGGCGGCAGCGGCGGGAGCAGGATCGGCCACATACATGTCCTCCTCGGCGGCGCCAAGCGCCTTGAGCCATTCGAAGTTCTCAGACAGACCGGCAACATAGGCGTCAATCACATCATCGGGCGTGGTTCCTGCGGCAAGGCCCTTCATGTAGGTGCTGAAGGCATCGGGGTTCTCCGTGAACAGCATAGCGCCCAGGCAGAATGGGCTGTTTCCGCCGTAATCGGCCGCTTTTTCGAGAAGCAGGCAGGTTGCGCCGTCGCCTTCGGTGGCCACGGTTGCGGCTGCCGCTAGGCCTGCCGCACCTGCGCCGACCACAATCACGTCGTATTCGCCATCCCATTCGATGGAATCGACTTTTTTGGTTGCTGGCTCATCGGAGCCCGAAGAGCAACCGGCGATGATGAAAGCGGCGGCTGCTGCGGTGGCCAGGCCTGCTCCCTTGAGGAAGTTGCGACGGCTATGCATGGTTGATTCAGACATGTCCCCTCCTATGAACAGATGCGGCGCGCGCGTCGCCGACTGACGATGGGGATATTCTTGCCGCAAAAGGTAGAGTGTGAAATCTGCCCTAGCGGGTAATGCTGTAGTACAAAAGGGGTTATTCGCCTCTTTTCGTGCGCCAGAACGGAGTCATCGGGCGCATCAAAGTCCTATAAGCTGCTGGAGCTCCTTGCGGCTGTGCACGTCGAGCTTGGCATAAATGTGTCCCACGTGCGCCTTTACTGTGTTCTCGGAAATGAACAGCGCTTCAGCGATGAACGTGCGTGAACGTCCCTTGCAGACCATCTGCATAACTTCGATTTCACGGTTGGTCAAGCCGTTGGCGCTGCCCAGGTTGGAGCAGCGTTGATCAACGGAGGCGAACTCGACCACAGGAACCTCGTTGTCGCGCAACCGCGAGAAGATGGTGCGGATGTCGGGGTCTCGTGTTTCGAGGCACAGCCCGGAGACGAGCAGAAGCAAAAACAGCAGAATCGCTCCTAACACGCCTTGATCGAGGCTGGCTGCATCGAAGGCGCTCATGGCGGCACCGGAGAATGACGCAAGGCAATATACGCCCAACCCGAATCCGATGACGGTGAGACTCGCGGCGCGACAGCGGTTTGCTATGTCGCACACGGTCAGCCAGACTGCGGGGATCAGTACGCCGGGGACCGCTCTGAAGAACACGCTGACGAACATTCCCTCGGGCGCGACGGCAACCAGCATGACCCCGCCCGCCAAGACGAACATGACCACCCTCCAGAACAGGGGAAAATCAAAGGGAAGCGAGCTTTTGCACGCCCATAGCATGACGGTAACGCACAGCGTGCCCACGATAGCGCAATTGATGACGGAGAACAGCAAAGGATTGAGGTGCGGTACTGCGTCGGAACTTGCCGCAATGAACAGCGAGGTGACGGAGCTGATGGCGAAGATGACGGCCCACGCCTTCCACATCCCCATCATGTTGTCGAAGAGGGGCTTCGCATCAAGCGGAGGTTGCGAGCGCATGCCGCACCCCCGACCGTCGGTGCGAGGGGCGTTCTCCGAGGCATGGAGCATGATGATTGCGAAGAAAGGCAGAAGCGAAACGAATATGGCCTGAAAGGTAAAGGGGCACAGTTCGAGCAGCATCTGCAGGCACGCCCAGGTCGCACTTCCTGCGAACAGGTAGACCACAGTCGAGCGAAGCTCGAGTGCGGCGTAAAGAGTCGCCCACCTCATGTACATCCAAGCTATGGCGATCCCGCCGATGATGGCTGAGAGCAACGAGAGCGACGTCGGGTCCATGACGGATGGAAGGAAGGATGCGCCCGCTGTGGCGACGGCCATCGCGACGGCGCACGCCCAGTCTGCGATTCTGGGCATGGCGGGCAGTGCACGGGCACCGTTCTCGGGCAGTTTGCTGCCTCGGTTGACGTTTCGCGACACGAGATGACTTGCAATGGCGAGTGCGAACAATCCCAGCGCCATCGCAAGATACATAGTTTGCCAGGGAACCGTCCGCGTAGGATCGCTGCTTGCGCTCATAGTCCAGCCGAGCCATAGGTATGGGGCCCAAATGCCGAACGGAGCTATGCCGCGCAGGATTTCGGCGTAGGCAGAAAGGGGACGGCACCCCTGGGTGTCTGTTTCGCGAGACTGAAGCATGCCGGTCATTCTACCATTCGCGTGGCTAGCGAATTGTGACGCGCGTGAAGCTGCAGCGTAGCCATGGGCTGCACGATCTTTCCGTCAGGAGGCCGGTGCGTTCATGCTGCCCGCTCAGGGTCGAAGCAGCGGATGTGATTTCTCATGCAGCCCGCTCACTCAAGTCCGATGAGGCGTCTGTAAACCTGAAGGCCGCGCAGCAGCACGCGTTCGTCGAAGTTGAACGTGTCGGCATGCAGCGGAATGCCGGTCCCCGTGCCCAGCAGCATGAACAGGCCCGGCAGATGCTGCTGGTAGAAGGCGAAATCTTCGGCGATCAGTAGCGGTTCGGCGAGCTCGGAGAGCCCTGCGGCGATGGGCTCGCCCGGCGCGCTTGATGCCTCATCGTTGCTGTATTTGCCTTCATTTCCACTCTTGCCTTTATCTCCGTTGTCGCCTAAGAGCACCTCGGCCGCCTCGGCGAACAGCCGGGCGTCGTTGATTACGGGCGGATACCCCTCCGCAAAATGCAGGTCGTAAGTGCATCCGCAGGATTCGCAGGCTTCCTGTGCGCAGTGTTCGACTTCTAGTTTCGCCTGTTCGAACATGGAATCGGAGAATACGCGCAGACTGCCCTCGACTACGCTATGCGCACTGATGGCGTTTCGCACCGTTCCGCTTTCCATCCGCCCGAATTTGAGCAGGCAAGGTTCCTGTTCGCGCAGCCGGGCCATCAGATCGTTGACGGCGCACGTGAAGCGGGCGGCTGCCAAAAGCGCATCGCATCCCTGTTCGTGCTTGGCGATATGGCTGCTTTTCCCCTGGACGGTGAGTGTGGTTTCGCTTGCGCGCGCAAGCAGGGCGCCGGGGCGGCTTGCAACGGCGCCGGCAGGAAGGTCGGGCCAAAGATGGTACCCGAATATGCGGGTGGTGTTGAACCGCTCGAAGACTCCGGATTCGCAGACGGTTTTGGCCCCGCCGGTGGTTTCTTCGGCAGGTTGGAACACGAGCAAGACGTTTCTGGGCAAAGTGCGGCCCAGGCTCGCAGCTTCGGCGACAGAGTTCGCGAGCGCCAATGCCATAGCCATGTGCCCGTCGTGTCCGCAGGCGTGCATCTGCCCAGGATGGCGAGAGGCGAACTCGACGCCTGTTTGTTCGGCCACGGGCAGCGCGTCCATATCCGCCCGTATCGCAACGGTTTCGTCGGCACCGAAATCGAAGAAGGCGCAGACGGTGCTCTCGCAGGGTTCGATGACGGTGCAGTCCAGCGCTTCTAGGACGCCTTTGATGTATGCCGTGGTTTTCGGTAGCGCGAACCCCAATTCGGGGATGCGGTGCAGGTCGCGGCGCAAGCGGGTGAGCAGCGCCAGTTCGGCGTTTGGTGCTTCGACTTCTGCAGAGTTGGCGGATGAATGGGTCGCGCGGGTTGTCGGCGCGTCGGTCGCGTCCGCCTCCCTGGCGTTTCGTATGGGAGAGGTTTCAGGTTCCATTGCTGCTCCGTGTTCGTTGGAAGATGCGTTCAGCGTATTTCCGGATGGTTCAGCAGAATAGCATGCGCTTCCCGTTTTGAGGGGTATCTCTCGGGGGTTGCGATGGGATTCCTCGCTCCGTTTCCGGACCCATTTTCCGAAAGTCCATACAGCGGAATGGATTCTGGGCTTTGCCGGGAACGGGGAGCAACGGATTGCCGCTGCGGAGTTTGCTCCCAGGAAATGCATACTTCGGTAAAAATATGCATTTTGTCGATGCGGCGAGGGCAACCGTTGCGCGATGTGCACGATGGTGGTACGGTGTCACAACTTGATAGAGGTGCGGGAGAGAAGGGCTTTCGGGGAGCCGGCAGGCGTTGATCCGAAGCGAGGCGATTCCGCCGAATCCAGGCGTCGGGCACGGCGGTTGGGTGGGCTCTCGGGGAAGACCCGCGGGACTGTCTGCAGGAACTGCAGGTGCGCTATCTACTGAGAACATGACGGATGGGGCCGCTTCGGCTCCCGTCCGCTTCGGAAGCCAGTGGGCCGCGTCCTGCTGGCTTTTTTGTTTCGAGGGAGCGTGTCGCGGCGTGTCCGCGCAATGGCGCGCTTTCAGCCGCAGGAAGGATGATGCCGCGATGGAGAAATTGCCGTTCGTGACAAAAGACCAGCTAGAGGCCATAGTGGCGGATTATCCCACGCCATTTCATCTCTATGACGAAGCGGGGATTCGCCGCAATATGGAAGCCGTGCGCGACGCTTTCGCCTGGAACCCCGGCTTCCGCGAGTACTTCGCCGTCAAGGCCAATCCCAATCCGGCGCTGATTTCCATCCTGCGTGAATACGGTTGCGGCCTGGACTGCTCAAGTGCCACCGAGCTCATGATCGCCGATGTCCTCGGTGCGCGTGGCAACGACATCATGCTGTCGGCCAATGACGTGCCGGCTGAGGATTTCCGCTTGGCGCACGATTTGGGCGCCATCGTGAACTTTGACGACATCACGCATATCCCGTTCTATCGCGAGGTTGCCGGCCCCATCCCCAAAACCGTGAGCTGCCGCTTCAACCCTGGCGGTTTGTTTCAGCTGGCCAATGGGATCATGGACAACCCCGGAGATTCCAAATACGGCATGACCGAAGCGCAGTTGTTCGAGGCGTTCCGCATGCTGAAAGCGGAAGGCGCCGAGAACTTCGGCATCCATGCATTCCTGGCAAGCAATACGGTTACGAATGACTACTATCCTGCGTTGGCGCGCATCCTGTTCGAGCTGGCGGTGCGTCTGTCGCGCGAAACCGGCGTGCATGTGGGCTTCGTCAACCTGTCCGGCGGCGTGGGGATTCCCTATCATCCCGACCAGCAGGCCAATGACATCGCAGCCATCGGTGCCGGCGTGCGTGAGGCCTTTGAAGAGGTTCTGGTTCCTGCGGGCATGGGCGATGTGGCCATCTTCTGCGAGATGGGACGTTTCATGATGGGTCCGTATGGCTGCCTGGTCACGCGCGCCATCCATGAGAAGCGCATCTACAAGCATTACATCGGTGTGGACGCGAACGCCTGCAACCTGATCCGTCCGGCCATGTACGGCGCCTACCATCACATCACGGTCATAGGGCAGGAGGGCGGTCCGGACAAGAGCCGCGCCGCATGCACCGAGACCTATGACGTGACGGGCAACCTCTGCGAGAACAACGACAAGTTCGCCGTGGATCGCGCGCTGCCGCCCATCGAGCGCGGCGATCTGTTGGTCATCCATGATACGGGCGCGCACGGCCACTCCATGGGCTACAACTACAACGGCCGCCTGCGATCGGCCGAGGTGCTGCTGCACGAAGACGGCTCCGCTTCGCTGATCCGACGGGCGGAAGCGCCTGCGGATTATTTCGCCACGCTGGATGTGCTGCCCGAAGTGCATGCGCGTTTGGGGCGCCTGTCCGCGGAAGCGTCGGCGGGCGAAGGTGCTGATACGGGGCTCGGCGGGGCGTCCTGCGCGAGTTCCGCACGAGCCGTCGGCTGCGGTGCAGCCGAC
>CAUWJA010000026.1:0-10936 GCA_963558905.1 uncultured Eggerthellaceae bacterium | reverse complement strand
GCGCAGGGTCTTGCGCAACGGCGGCCGACGGCGCTTCGAAACTCGATGCCTTGGGCGGCGTCTTGCCGCCCTTCACCTGGTGGTAGTAGGAATATGTCATGGGGGGCTCCGAAGACAGAACCTCGGATTCCACCACTTCGCCCATCACATACATATGGGTGCCAAGATCGAGCGTGGCCTTCACCTTCACGCAGAAATGGGCAACCGCATGCTCGGCCACATAGGCGACACCCTGCGCATCGACCGCCATCTGCGTGTCGGCGTATTTATCCGTGTCAGCACTCGAATGGAATCCGAACCGGCCGATGAGTTCCATGGGGGCATCCTGCGCCAGCACGCTGACCTCGAAGATGCCCGCGCCCAGAAGCACGTCCGTAGTGCGGTTCTCCTTGTTGATGGCAACGCTTACCTGCGGCGGCACGCTTGTGACCTGCTGAAATGTATTGGCAACGCAGCCAGCCTGAGCATCGGCGGTTTGAGCCGTGACAATGTAGAGCCCATAGGACAGACTGCGGAACGCCTTGGTATCAACCATGGGAAACCTCCTGATCCACGCAACGGAACCCGTCCTGCAAACGAGCCGGCCGATCATCCACGGCCGCTGCCCCGCTGCTGCGCGCTGCTTGTTCGATGCATCCCATTCTAATCCACGCCGGGGTGCTACACTCACTGCATTACGCGATTCATCAGGCAACACAAACACCCGCGTCGCAGACGGCTGACGCCGCAAGCGTCCGGGGCACGAAAGGACCGGCATGAAAAAGCTGCTCATCGTAGTGGACTACCAAAATGATTTCGTCTCCGGCGCACTCGGTTTCGAGGGGGCAGACGCGCTCGACGAACCCATCTGCACCAAGATCGAAGCGTATCGTTCCGAAGGCGCCGATGTGGTGTACACGCTCGATACGCACGGCACGCCGGAAGAATACCTGGCCACGTCCGAGGGCCGCAACCTGCCTGTGCCCCATTGCGAGCGCGGCAGCCACGGCTGGCAGCTGTTCGGGCGCACCGCCGAGCTGCTTGAAGGCGCACGATGCTTCGAGAAGCCCGCATTCGGCTGCGTCGATCTGATCCCGTTTCTGCGTGAAGGCGCCTATGACCAGGTGGAACTTTGCGGACTGGTCAGCAACATCTGCGTGATCAGCAATGCCGTCATCGCCAAAGCCGCCCTGCCCGAATCCCAGGTGATCGTCGATGCCGCGTGCACGTCGTGCTTCGACGCCGCCGCCAATGAGGAAGCGCTGCGCGTGATGGAAGGCGTGCAGATCACCGTGCTGCGCTGAGTCCGCCTAAGCCCGGGAGCCGGCCGGCGGACGCAGCAACCCACGTGCTCGCAGGCCGCCCGCCGGCAACGGTCAGTCGCTATACGGATCGGAGATGTCCACGCCGGCGGCGATCAATTGCACGTCACGCGCGATTTCCGCCTCTTCGTCCGTAGGGATGACCAGCACTTTCACCTGCGAATCGTCCGCGGAGATGACGCGGTCGGCGCGACCGACCTCCATATTGCGCTCCTCATCGATGCGGATGCCGAAGGGCTCGAGTCCGCGGATAATCAGCCGGCGCGCTTACGGATCGGTCTCGCCGTCGCCGGCCGTGCAATCAATCACATCCTCGCCCGCGAGCTCGAAGAAGTACGCGCCGATCATGCGCCGAATGGACGTGAGGAAGATGTCATAGGCAAGTTCGGCCTGCTCATTGCCGTACTTGATGACTTCCTTGAGCTTACGCAGGTCGCCCGAGACGCCTGAGACACCCAGAAGGCCGCTTTCGCGGTTCAGGATGGCGTCCATCTGCGACGGCGTGAGATTCTCGCGCTCCATGATGGCCGTGATGATGGCAGGGTCCACCGAGCCGGAGCGCGTGCCCATCATGATGCCGTCAAGCGGGGTGTAGCCCATGGTCGTATCCATGCTGATGCCGTGGTCGATGGCGGCAAGCGATGCACCCGAGCCCAGATGGCACGTGACCATCTTCAGATCGCGCGGGCTCTTCCCCAAGAAACGCGCGGCACGGCGCGAGACATACTTGTGCGAGATGCCGTGGAAGCCGTAGCGGCGGATGTTGTGCTCCTCGTAGTAACGGTACGGGATGGGGTACACATAGTTGCGCGCGGGCATGGTCTGATGGAAGGCGGTGTCGAAGGCTGCGACTTGCAGCACATCCGGCAAAAGCTTGCGGCAGCGGTCGATGACCGAAAGCGCGCTGGGATTATGCAAGGGCGCCAGATACGCATAGCGCTCGATGGTTTCCACCACATGGTCGTCAATGGCGACCGAGCAATTGAACACCTCTCCGCCATGGGCGACGCGATGCCCGACGGCTTCGATCTCATCAAGCGACTTCAGAGGCGCCCCTGGCTCCACAATCGAGGAAAGCACCAGGTCAAGCGCATCGATGACATCCGAAGCCTCCACCAGGGATGATTTCCGTCCGCGACCGTCCTCGCGGATGAACCGGGCATTGCCCGTTCCCACCCGCTCGATTTCGCCCTGGGCGAGCGCGGTTTCGGTATCGGTGGTAAACGATACGCCCTCGGACTCGAAGAGCTTGTATTTAAGCGAGCTGGAACCCGCATTCAGAACAAGGATCCTCATGCGTGCACCTCCCGATCGTAGACCTCATCGAGAAGGCGGATGATCTCGGCCAGCTTGCCGTTGTCGACCGGCTTGACAAGGTATCCCAAGGGCTCGACGCCGAAGGGTTCGTCCATGAAATCGCTGTACGCAGTCATGTAGATGAGCAGCGGTCGCTTCTTGAGCGTAGGCAGCGCCTCGGGCAGCATGGCCGTCCCCGCACCTGCGATATTGTGGTCGATGAACGCGACATCGATATGATGCGTGCGCATCTTCGCAATGCCCTCCTGCAGGCAAACCGCCTCGGTGACAACCTTGACGCGGCCCGTGCGCTCGAGCTGGTTGATGAGTTCGACGCGCGCCGGAGCCTCATCATCGACGATGATGGCTTCGAAAATCATATGGGGATCCTTCCCTGGAAACTTGGGCTGAAATACTACCACGTCGCCAAGGCACCACCCCGCAGAAGACAGGGAAAACGGGAGGAAACAACAGCCTAGAAATCCCGCTTCAAATCGAAGTCGACCGGCGTGGTCACGCGCACATCGAGCTCTTTGAGGCAGCCCGCGCCCGATTCGTCATACTCTGCCGCATAGAAGCCGATGCCCAGCTCCATATCGGGCACGAGTCCGCGCAACCGGGCGATGGCGGTCACGGGGAATTCCACGTAGTCGCCCTCGGGCGATTCCTGCATGGGAACGCCCCAACCGGCCAGAAACGTCCTCACCTTGACGGCATCCGTCCCGAACGCCTTGGCGGACTTGATGAAGTAATCCTTCGCGGAAGCGGCGCGGATGCCGTCACCGCGGAAGCCCATGTTCTGCAGATAGATCTGCCCCGTGTATTTGTTCTCCAGAGAGCAGTAGTGGACGCCCAGGTGAAGATGCTCCTGCGCGGCGAACTCGACAAGCTCGAGGCATGCCTCTTCGCTGCCCGCAATGGGAAGGCCGCCGGCATACCAGTAGTCGTAGAGCACGCGCATGGGCGGGCGCTTGAGCCTGTATCCGCGGCGGACGAACTCGGCGGCGTTATGCAGCGGGAAGCACAGCTCCAGCAGATTGATGCCGTCGGCTCCCAGCGCATCGAGCCGCCTGAGCAGGGGCTTCATGTCCTCGACACCGTCAGGCATGACAGGCATTTCCACCATGACATGCGGGATGAAGGCGCGCGCCGCCTCGATGCGGCCGAACGTCACATCCTGCTGGGCAGGCGAATCGTCGGTCTTGATGCTGAACCGGATCTCATCCAGCCCGACCGATTGCAAACGGCCGAGCATCTCTTCATCAAGGAACGACCCGCTGGTGTACAGGCGCGTATAGGCACCGGGATACAGCTCGCGGGCGCGCGCGTAGAAGCGGATGACCTCGTCTTTATGCAAAAGCGGCTCACCGCCCGTCAGGGCAAGGTCCTCATAACGCGCACCTTGGGCGTGATGGCTTTCAAGCTCAGCGGTCACATCGTTGGTCTCGTGCTTGAGACGCTCGCAGTCCACCTGATTGGGATTGAAGCAGAACCAGCAATCGCGCGGACACTGGGTAGATATCAGAAACGTTGCGGTGCCAAGACCCTTGCGGCAAGTCAGGCAGGCGGGCGAAATCCACGAACGCCAGAAGCTCTTGCCGTCATTTTCCACGTTGATGCCGTGGGCGGCAGGGTCGGCTGCAAAACAGGCACGGGCACCGGAGCATGCGCAGACGCCGTCGCGATACGCTTCCGCAGGCGAAGGGCCGGGTTCGCGCTCCTCGAACTCAAGGCCGAATTCGGCGACATTGGCCAAAAAATCCGCTTCGCGCTCAGCATAGGCTTCGAGATAGCGCTTCAGCGCCGGATTGTTCACGTCTGTGGATTCAGGCATAACCTAACCTTTCGCATTGATCAGCGTACGTGCGATTCGCATCATTTTGCCAGGTCGCTCAGTGCGCTCTGAGCAGCATCATGGAAACCTTCGCTGTATGCGCTGGGCACCACGACCATATGCCCGTTTTCCTTCACGCTATCATAGACCAGGTTCATGGTTCGCAATTGAAGCGCCTTTTCGGGCTGGCCGTATGCGGCGGCAGCTTCCACGTAGAATTCTGAAACGTCGCGTTCCACCTCGGCCAAAATCAGGCGGGCGTCACGTTCCCGCTCGGCCTGCGCCTGACGGGACATGGCGGCCTGCAACTCCTTGGGAATGACGATGTCGCGGATTTCAACCGAAACCACCGTTATTCCCCAGTCGTCAACCTTCTCGGAAATGATGCGCTTGAGCTCTTCGTCCAGATACATACGACGCATGGCGATTTCAGACAAGCAGATCTGACCGATGACATCACGCATGGCCGTCTGCGCCGCCAGCGAGATGATAGCCTCGTAATTCTGCACCTCTTTGCAAGCGCGCTCCACATCCCATACCAGCCAGAACAGCACCGTATCGACATTCACGGGCACAAGGTCAGAAGACAGGGTTTCCTCGGCCTCGAAGGAAATGGTGCGCACACGTTGGTCAACCTTGGCCGCCAGCGATTCAATGATGGGAATGGTGAAATATATTCCCGGGCCTTTGACCCGATGGAACTTGCCAAGCCTCATGACCACGGCACGTTCCCATTCGTAGCAGATATGGACGCTTCCCGCACATACAAGACCGGTCAAAAACGCCAGTGCAATGGTGACAATGTTCACATATGACCAGGTCAACGCCAAAACAAGAACAACCGGAACGGAAAACATCACACCTGTGAACACCAACGAGCCCATCTTCGACGTCGTTGACGTCTGCATGCCGTACTCTTCCCATTCGGGAACGGTATTCTTGCGTCCGCGAGCTTCGCCCTTTGCTTCCCTCTTGGCCTGGGACATCATTCCTCCTGTTCGGACTCCAGCTCCCGACGTCGCCGATCCACGCGCTTTGCAACCTGTTTGGCAACCTCGTCGAGCGGAACCCCCAAATCGAGACATTGGTTGATCATCATATCGATAATATTGTCAGCGGGAGAGTCCTCCTGCTGAGCCTCGTCGCATGAAAGGCTGTTCACGAACGTGCCCTTCCCTCGACGCGACAGCAGATAACCGTCATGCAGCAAGCTCAGATACACCTTGTTGACGGTGTTGTAGTTGATTTTCAGCGTAATGGCCAACTCACGCACCGTAGGAAGCTTGTCGCCCGGCTTGTAGTAACCGGACGATATCAAATAGACGATCCTGTTTTTGAGCTGCAGCCATATGGGCATGGTGCTGCTTTCGTCTATCGCGAATATATCTACAGTCTGGTCAGTCATGCATGGGCCTCATTGAACGCTGGATCATAATCCGGAGAACATGAACAGCGATAGATGAACCCCGGCATTCACGATGCAATATCGCAGGAAGAACGCCCCGATAAGGACGCAGCATCCGATAATAGCATAGGGCAGCAGGCTTTTCGGCCGTATGGCAAGCACTACAACCTCAACACCCAGGGGGACCACCACGCCCAAACCGAGAAATCCCACCCAGAACGCTAACGCGTGCTCGCCCCTGATGAGCATCTCCATGGATTCCCGCACACCCGTGGCATCATGCACCTGCCAGACCATCAGGCCAAACACGACAAGTTCCACCACAAGCAGAATCGCATCAGCCTTCATGAGATATGATCCGAATTCGGCGGCACGCGGCCTGGTCCAGAAAACGAACGCCACCGCTATTGCCGTTACGGCAATGCCCGACGAACACGACGACAGCGTAAACAGGATAGGGACCCACACCGTCTTCCACAACGCAACCGAAGGCATGGAGCTGAGAAGCACGCCCGTATACGCGATCACCACAAACGAAACAACGGCTGCGACGGTTTCAACAGCCGACCTCATCCGGTGATGCCTGCAATTAACATACGGGCGCAAGCCCCGCCATGCCAACGACCCCAGAACCAACGCCATGAGCAACGCCAAGGCAAAGGCTCCTATGCTGATTACGGAAAACGTAGGCCGCACAAAAAGAAGATGGGCGCGATGCGGAACCGCCAAATCCGCCAAGAGGCAAACCGATCCTGCCGCAAGGCATGCAAAAGACGCCGTAAGAAGAAACATGGAAAGCGGACTCTTCTGCCGAAGGGTGCAACCACCTGATTCAGCAGGGATGAAGCGCAAGCCGTACCAAGCAAGATAGGCGCCGCCTCCGACGCCGCCCAAGAACAGGTACCACACTATCAGCTCGCCAAAGAGCATCCAGAATGCCGCCTCCAAACCATGGCCCGGGATTGCAATCACCACTCGACCGCACTCTCGGGCCATCGTACCACAACGAACAGAATCATTTCGCCGCTTCGGCTTCCTGCGAGGCCTGCACAGCGGACTGACCGCGTTCACGGCTCGCACGCCACAGGCGAAGACCCGCATACGCAACCAGCAGCACAGCATACAGAGCCACAACAACCACCGCGCGACCTGCTCCGTTCAGGGCTGCAGGCATAAGCATTGCCGTGATATGGCAGAACACCAGGACATAGAACGGATAGGCCAGAAGCTGAATGCGTTTCCATGTTGCCGCATCCATGGCATTGCGCACATGGCGAAACGACGTGATCATGAGGATGGCCAGCAGCACCACCAGCACGACGGAGAGCACCACACCGGCAAGCACGCTCGCCTTCACGCCGGCGCCCGTGAGCGCACGCATGAAGATGGGCTGGAAGTAATTGAGAACGTGACCGATGATCAGGATGCTGGCAATGATGGATAGCTCACCGCGCACAGGACGCAGATAGCGCTTCGCCTTCGAGCTTTCAGGCAGAACGCCGATGAACATCACGACCGAGAGCAGGCCGAATGCGAACAGGCCCTGCTGCATGAACGGGAACAGCGCACGGCCGGCCACAGCCGAAAACGAGCTGATGGCCTGAGTCAGAAACACGATGTCCACAACGATGGCGAGCACATAGAATGCCACCGGGAATTTTTTTATGGGCCCACGCAGCAGCACGGCGAAGCCCACTGCTGCGACAAGCGCGATGATGAGGTTCATGTGAAACTCCTATCTCAAATAGGGGCTCAAAATAAGGCCAGGCGGCTGGAGGGAGGGAAAGCCGCCTGGCAACTAACGCCCAGCAATGCTAGGCCGGATATTCAACAGCTTCCACCTCGCAGAGCAAGAACCCTAAGTCAGCAGCAAGGGCATACAGTTCAACAGATGCAGCTTTCTTTGTGGCATCAAAGAAGTCCGGCATCCAATTCGCAACATGGGAAACATAAAACTCCTGTAGCCATTCATACGTCTCCCCTGCTGTCTGAGCATTGCACTCGACCAGGCTCTTCGCATAGGCCGAATGAAGCCGCGACATATACTCAAGCTCCACCGTGATGCCATCAGCAGGAAACCTATTGTCGGAGCCAACATCCAAACCCGCACGACGATACTGACTTTCTGCGTCGAGCGCTGTAGGGTTTACGAACAGAACAGCTTCGCGCTTATCGAAAGAGTCTCCCTTTCGAAGCTTTTCGACAAATAGACCCTCATAAAGAGAAACAAGAGCGCCCAGCGGATTCAAGTAAAGCCTCGTATGCTCTCTGCGCAAATCGGCCAGAAGCCCATCGGCATCCTTCGCCTGATGCCAGAACGCATCAAAGCGATTCGCAATGTCTTCCACTCGGACACCGGATACACCAAGCTCCTTGGAAATGGAAAGGAAATCAGGCGCCATAGACCCCGCCCGCATTGCTCCAACGCTCTCCAACGTCGGAGTCTGCAAAAGCAACATCGTCATCTGGCATAGATCAGCCAGTGCGGTATGCCTGACAATACCCCCGTCGAGGAAAGCAGTGGAGTCTCCACGTTCCTCAAAGCCAACAGCGTCCACGGCAAACCTCCTCCAGAATAGGGACGGACACGATTTTCGACAACCGAGCCCGTCCCGACAATCCATTACTTCAGGTAATACACATTCGGCTCCGTACCAGCATCTTCCAGCAACCGCTCGTATTCCCTGGTTGCAATAAGCTTGCTCACTTCACTCTCGGGATCATCGAAGTCTCCCCAGAAACGAGCACGACCAGGGCACAGGTCCATGCAGGCAGGAACAGCGTCGCGCTCAATGCGGTTTGCGCAACCGGTGCATTTGCCCATGGTCGCAGCTACATGGACGGGTGCATCGGGATCACCCACAGGGAACCCTACGCTATATTCGATGGGCTCGCTGAACAAAGTACGGACCCCGTAAGGGCACGCCGTCGCGCACGAATCGCATCCGATGCATTCTTCGGTGTTGATAGCAACGAAGCCATCATCTCGAACATACGAAGCGCCCGTGGGACATACAGCGACGCACGCGGGATTGCTGCAATGTTGGCAGCTGACAGGATAGTAAGTCCTGTGAAGGTCGTTGGGGTACGTTCCTCGAGCCGTATCAAGAGCCTCTCCGCCATCGGTATAAACCTTGTTCCACCACACGCCATTAGGCAGATTATTTGCCTGCTTACATGCAACGGCACACGTATGGCACCCCATGCACATCGTCAAATCGATGACCATTCCGTATCTCATGGTTCCCCCTATGCTTTCTCAACTTCGATCAATGCATCGAAGTAGCAGTTGTTAGGACAAACAGGATGCATGACCCTTGAGGTGAGGTCCGAATAATGGCCCTTCTGGAACTGATCGATCTCCCAGCCCTTGGGGACAATAACCATACCCGGGCGAACACCTGCGTTCATATGCAGTTTGAATACAGCCTCGCCACGGTCGTTGAATGCCCTCACGTAATCACCCTCCTGAAGCCCGCGCGGTGCGGCGTCGTCGGGATTCATCTTCAAAATGGGCTCGGGGTAAAGCTCAAGAAGCCACGGGTTATGTCCGAACTGGGTATGGCATTTCATCTTGTTGCGCTCTGTGGTGTAGATGAGCGGGTACTTTTCAGCCAAGGGGTTCGCCTCAAAACCGCCCACCGTTTCAGGCCAAGCCTCCGTTGGCGGCTCCCAATAAATCGTACGCTCAGCTTCGATATCAAACTTCTGTCCATAGTTGATGAACGGCTTCGGATTTTCGAGATAGAACTCGGCGCGTTTCGTCGGAGTCTTGAAGACACCGCCCGCCCCGTGGATATACGGAGTGGTAGGATAAGCCATAATCAGCTTTTCTTCTTTGAGCCTGTCCCATGTAACGCCCGCAGCCTCAGAAACCGGATTGGTCAAAATGCCCTCGAGATAGGATTCTTCCGTGTAGTCAAACTCGCCCGTGAAGCCCATGGCATTGCCAAGCATGTTGACAATTTCCACGTCAGTCTTCGCCTCATACAGGGGATCGACTGCCTTTTCCTGAATCAGAAGGTAAGGAGAAGTCTGGGGCATGATCTCCCATTGCTCGAACCAATGCACAACGGGAAGGACGATATCGGCATAACGAGCGGTATCGGTCATGGTCATGTCCACCACAACAACCAGATCCATTTTATCGAACACCTCGAGCTGAGCTCGACGGTCGGTCTGGTTGCCGAGCGGATTGCTTACCCATATGTACAGGCTGCGCAAATCGATAGGAACGCCTTCAAGCTGCCCTTCGTTTACGACATCGAGAAGCAGCGGTGCGGGGATGGTAGGACCGGGCTTGGAATCCTTAGGATTCAAAACCGCATTTTGCGCAAACTTCTTACCTGCAATGGACCAATCGAGACCGCAGCTCGCGCCGGGCTTACCGAGATTTCCGGTAATCGCAGCCATCGCAACCAAGGCGAAGTAGGCTTTATGGCCATTTACATAATGGTCAGGCCCGAATCCGTGCATGATGCTGCTGGGTCCATTTGCATACAGCTCTGTTACTTCCCTGATCATATCTGCGGACAGATCGCACATTTCCGCTGCACGCTCAACGGTCCATTCGGCGCAGCTCTCCAGAAGCAGAGTATAGGCGCACGTAACCTTGATGCCCTCAACATCGAATCGACCCTCATACACAGGATCGGCAATCTCCTCAACGGTGCCGATCTTACCATCCGCATCACGGACGACAATGGGGTCATTCAACGTCTCTGCCCCGGTATTGGGGTCCACGACCTTCTCAGGTTCGATCCCAAGATCGCTCTTGCGCAAATATTTGCCGTCGCTCTCTTTAACCAAAAAAGGTCCAACCGTAGATTTCTTGATGAACGATTCGTCAATCCATCCTTTTTCAACAATCTCATTGATCATTGCCATAATCATAATGGCATCAGTACCCGGCCTGATAGGAACATGGATATCGGAACGCTCCGCAGTTACGGTATAGTTGGGATCGACCGTAATAAGCTTTGCCCCGTTTGCCTTGGCTTCAACGATAAAATGCCACTGCTGAGGAAACGATTCAGAAGAGTTCGCCCCCCACATGATCACGGTCTTCGCATTAATCAGGTCTGTAATTTCATTCGAGTT
>CAUWJA010000025.1:0-10981 GCA_963558905.1 uncultured Eggerthellaceae bacterium | reverse complement strand
CTTCGAAAGTTTCCCCCTGCGGGCCAGGCGGGCGCACTGGGACGCCAGCGTGTCGGCAACCGGGGTGTCGGCGGAGCTGCGGACGGCCAGCGGGGGCAGCGTGTTCTCCTTGGTGAACACGAACAGGTAGATTGCGATGATCAGCAGCCCCATCACGACCGAGGCTATGCCGAGGGCGTCCGGACCGAGGACCGTCGTGTGCCGGAAGGCCTCATGCAAGGCGAATCCGCACAGAAGGTCAAGCGAGAAGGTGAGCCTCGTCAGCGCGAAAACGATGATGGGCGCCGTCCGGAAGTGGCGGAAATAGTTGAACGCGACCACGATGACGATGGTCTTGAACAGGAATGCGCCGAAATTCGTGATGCCGTAGAAGAATTCCATTGAAATCGATGCGTAGGGCATGAACAGCACGGCGATCATGGTGAGCAGAAACGATGCGCGGTACAGCCCTGAAATGTCGCGTTCGGAAATGATGGAAAGCAGCACGACCGAACATGCGACCTTCAGCAGCAGCAGCACGAGATTGAGCCCGCCTGCATAGAAGACAAGATCAGTGCCGCATAGGTAATAGTTGCGCATGAACTCGTCTATGAAGCTCACGGTGAATATGCTGACGCAGAAGACGGTCAGCATGCGCCAGGGAAGGGATCGGCGTTTGGGCAGGCTGTATTCGATGACGAAATGGTCTTTGCGCGGACTGCGGATCAGGTGCGCCACCGAAACGACGGGTATGCCGCTGGTCACTGCGACGAATATCCAGGGCGAAATGGCGGGCACCAGGGCGATGGCGGTGATGAGGTACATGAAGATGCTCGAGGCGACAACGCTCAGGATGAAGCCGGGCAGATCGTCCGCGCGGCAGAACGCCTGATACCACGCCACGAAAAGCCAGCCCGACGATATGCCGGTGAGCGCGGCGGCCAGAACCTGCAGCGCCAGAGGCGCAAGGCCGGCGCCTGATGACAGGGGAATGATGAACGTGCCCACTCCGGCGCAGATGGCCAAGCCGTAGAGCGCGCTGGGCCTATCGAGCAGCGCCTCCATCTTCTTCGGTATGAAAATGCATGGCAGAAGCGCTACGGCCGAGATGACAAGTGACATCTCGTACACCTTCACGGAGGAATTCTCCGGGAACAGCTGCGGCGCGAAGAAGCACAGCGAAATCCACAGCTGGCATAGACCGAATCCCACAACCATGGGAAGGCTTGCGCTGCGAACCGATGCATCGAAGCGTTTCGACACCTCGGAAATCCATTTTCTTTTCGAATCGATCGGCCTATCAGTCATGGACTAGCCCCCCTCAACCATCACCACTCAGTGGTGATTTCCCGGTCCATAAATGAAAAACCCCACGTCAAAAATGGGTTTTGGCATGGGAATTCCCTCACAGACCATCTTTTCACAGCCTTGTTCCGATGGCAAGGGCGGCCGCGATGGGTAGCCTGTGCCATCGTCACAGGAAGCGATGCGAAGTGAAGGGAGGGAACATGAGCAAAGCATTCCTCAAACACAAGGGGTTGGTCGTGACGGCTTTCGCCTGTGCGTTGGTGTTCGCGGCGGCCTGTGCAGGCTGCGCGCCGAAGACCGCAGCACCTGCCGAAAAGGGCGAAGCGGACGCAGCGCCCCAGGAAGAGGTCTCCATCACGTGGTCGCCCACCATGGATTGCGCGGTCTGCCATGCGGATCAGAACGCGACCATGACCGACGGCGTCCATGACGCGAGCGTCCATATGACCGAGGCGCCGGATATCACGTGCGTAAGCTGCCATACGGACGAGGCGGGGCTTTCGAAGGCGCATGAAGGCAAGTCGGCCACCGACCCCATGCCCAAGGAGCTCAAGAAGACCGGGATCGATCCTGCCGGCTGCCAGGCATCCGGCTGCCACGACCTGAGCCATGACGAGATGCTGGCATTGACCGCAGACTACACCGCGCTGGTCGACAGCAAGGGAACCATGGTCAATCCGCATGACGTGCTGGGCAAGACCGAGGGTCATAGCGAGATCGATTGTTCAAGCTGCCACAGCATGCACGGCGAAGAGATCGCCGCGGAAGTGACGTGCGTCAGCTGCCATCACTCGGGCGTATACGAGTGCAACACCTGTCACGAGGTGTAATCGGAGCAGACCATCATCGGGGACCTTGGCCCGAAGCGGGTCAGGACAGGTGGTGTGCTGAATACAACGCGGATCCGTCCGCAAGGAGAGGAGAACCATCATGGAATCTACGAGGCGTGATTTCCTCAAGGGCGCCGGCATTGTCGCCGGTCTGGGCGCAATGGCCGGTGCTGCTAGCCTGGTCGGCTGCTCTGCCCCTGCAGAAGAGGCTGCGAACTTCGAGGTCAAGCACGAGTGCGACGTCGTGATCTGCGGCGCAGGCATCGGCGGCCTCGCCACCGCCGTCTCCGCCGCTGAAGCCGGCGCGAAGGTCATCCTGGTCGAGGCATCCAACAAGGTGGGCGGCACCTCCCGTTTCGCCGCCGGCGCCTTCGGCCTCCGTTTCGGCACTGATTGGGAGAAGGCCTATGCGAAGGCCCCCATGTCCGATCCCGAGTTGGGCAAGCTGGTCGTTGAGAACTGGGATTCCTATCTCGAGTGGATCACCGGCATGGGTCTGACCACTGAGCCTTTGGCCAAGGGCAGCGCGTATGTGTGGATGGGCGGCAAGCGCGGCGCCGAACAGGGCTCCAAGTCCTACACCGATGAGTACCTGCAGCAGTTCGGCCAGCTGTTCACCGATAAGGGCGGCACGACCCTGACCGCCACCCGCGCCTTCAAGCTCGTCACCGATGAGTCCGGTGCTGTGACCGGCGTTCTGGTCCATGACGCCGAGGGCATCTACCAGATCAACGCCAAGTCCGTTGTCCTGGCAACCGGCGGCTGGCAGTGCAACAAGGAATTCTGCACCAAGTACATCTCCCGCCATGCCGACCTGTCCATGGCCCAGTGCGTGCCGTACCTCGACGGCTCCGGCATCAAGATGGGTGTCGAAGTGGGCGCCCAGCTGTCCCGCAGCTTCGGATCGTTCTACGGCCATCCTCAGCCTTGGCCGACCAACTACCTCAACGGCGTGGATACCCCTGCCGGCTATGAGGCCGTCGAAAACGTCGACGACGTGCATGTGCTGTTCTACGGCACCACCGAGCACTCCATCCAGGGCCTGGGCGTGTACCTGAACATGCAGGGTCATCGCTTCGTCAATGAGGGTCTTGCATCTTCCCTGGTCAACCAGGAGATCATGCAGCAGCAGTACGCTCGTGCGTACCTTATCCTGGACGAAGGCATGCGCGAAATCATCCGCAACACCCCGTTCTTCATGGCAGCCGTCACCGGCGGTGACCGCATCGACACCATGAAGGAGAAGGGCATGCCCGTCATCGAGGCTCCTTCCATCGAAGAGCTCATGGTGAAGATCCAGACCGAATCCCACGGCGGCGCCGAGTTCAACGCTGCCAACGCCATCGCGACCGTTGCCGAATACAACGCCAACGTCGCTGCCGGCAAGGCAGAGACCATGGATGTGCCCCACATCTTCACCGTGCCCGCAACCGAGCTGGCCACCGGTCCCTTCTACGCCATCCCCGTCGTCGCGGGCATCATGGCAACCTTCGGCGGCCTGAAGATCGACGCCGAGACCCATGTCATGGGCAACGACGCTGCTCCCATCCCCGGTCTGTTCGCCATCCCCGGCGCTGCCGGCGGCATCATGAACGGCGATTACTGGTGCGTCATGAGCGGCTACTCCGTCCTGGGCCGCCTGTGCGGTCAGAAGGCGACCGAGTACGCTTCCAGCCTGGGTTCTGCCGAATAGCGTCCCCGCTCGAGGGCTTCCATCCTGAAATGGGCTCCCCTGAAGCCGCGTCTCCCCCCTCCGGGACGCGGCTTCTGCTATACTGGCCGCCGCGATCCGCATCGTTGGGCCCTGCGTTTCGCATGACTGACCGTTGCCCATAGCCCGTGCGGCATGCTGCCGCATGCGGAAGGAGAGAAACCATGAGCACAACTGCGAAAAGCGGGTCTGCCCGCACGTCCTCGGCCGCCGGCCGCACGTCCTATGTCGCCCAGGCGGGCATGATAGCCGCGGTGTATGCGGCGGCCACGCTGGTGGCCATGTTCGTGCTGCAGGGATTGGCCTGGGGCCCCGTCCAGTTCCGCGTGTCCGAGGCGCTGACGGTGCTGGCGCTGTTCACGCCGGCCGCCGTTCCCGGCCTGACCATCGGCTGCGTGGTAGCCAATCTGGTGTCGATGGCCATCAACGGAACCGGCGCTCTGGGACTGCTCGATGTGGTGTTCGGATCGTTGGCGACGCTGCTCGGAGCGCTGTGGTGCCGCAAGTTCGCCTCCAACCCCAAGGTGGCGCTGCTGGGCCCGGTGATCGCCAACGCACTCATCGTCCCCGCGTACCTGCCGCTGATCCTTCAGGGTCTGGGCTTCTACACCATCCCGTTCACGAACATCAGCCTTGATGGCGCGTATCTGGCCATGTACCTGTTCGGCCTGGTGGCAACGGGAATCGGCCAGGCAGTGGTGGTGTACGTCCTGGGGTATCCCCTGTCCAAGGCGCTTGCCCGCGTCCTTCCTGCATCCTGGACGAAATAGCCGGTCGCATCGGCCGAAGACGAAGCGCAGCACCCTCGGACGGGCCCGGCGGCAATGCCGGGCCCGTTCCGCGTTATAATGAGAGCTTCGAAAGGAGACCGACCATGGATCCCGTAGTCATCATTCCCGTGTATGTGAGCTCCCGCCGCCGCAACGGCGCGGGTCCTGTCCTGACCACCTACGACCATGCGACGCCTCTGTCCCAGGAAGGCGAGCTGCCGCGCTGCCTGGATTCGCTTCGCAAGGTGCGCGGGCTCGGCCACATCATCGTCTTGGTCGTCGCGGAGGGTGGCATCGAGAACCAGGCCGCGGGCAAGGTGTATGCCATAGCCGACCGCTTCCCCGATCTTGACATCACGGTCATCGGGGCGCCCGAGATGGCGCTCATCTCGCAGAGGATGGAGCAGCTGGGCATCCAGTGCCGCCGCGAAGTGGCGCTGGCAGGTTACGGTGCCGTCCGCAACGTCGGCCTGATCGCCGCTGCGGTGCTGGGTTTCGACTCGGTGGTGTTTCTGGATGACGACTCGGTCGTCGAGGATGAGGGCTTTCTGGAAAAGGCCATGTACGGCCTGGGCAAGCTGACTCCGCGCGGCATTCCCATCCTGGCCAAGACGGGTTTCTACCTCAATGAGGACGACAGCTATTTCTCGCGGCATAAGAGCAAATGGTACAACCGCTTCTGGGATCAGGCCGCCGCGTTCAACCAGTGGATCGGCGCGGCCATGCAGGGTCCGCGTCTGACGCGTTCCAGCCATGTGTGCGGAGGCTGCATGGCGCTGCATCGCGAGGCCCTGCGGCGCGTCGCCTTCGACCCTTGGATATCCCGAGGGGAAGACCTTGACTACATGATCAACCTGAGAATCTACGGGAGCGATATCTGGTTCGACAACCAGTGGTTCATGCGCCACCTTCCTCCCGAGAAGAACCAGCTCAGCGAAGGTCTTCGCTTCAGGCAGGACATTTTCAGGTGGCTCTATGTGTTCCGCAAGATCGAATACGGGCGCACGCAGATCGACCTTCAGCCCATCAAGCCCGCGTCGCTGCAGCCGTACCCCGGCCCGTTCCTCGAGCAGGGCATCCACAAGCGGATCCGCCGCACCGCCCTGCTGCGTTCCATCGGCCGCCCCGACGGCAGGGGATATCGCCGCGCCGCAAAGTCGGTTGCGGGCGAGGCCGAGAAATATGCCGAAGACAACTGCATGAAGTATTTCGAGTTCCAATACAAATGGCCGGCCATCATGTCGCGCATGGAGCATGACGCCATGCTCAAGAACGCGTTGCTGGAATCGGACAGCCGGAGAAGGGAGCACGCCGCACAAGGAGCGGCCTTCCGCGGTCCGGCGACGGCGGGTCCTGCCATGCGGCGTCCCGCCGAGCCCCTTCCGGCGCGCCCGGCGCCCACCCAGCTCGATGCAGGGAAGACCACGCAGATCCATCTTGACATGGGGGCCAACGAGTGGAATTGATGCTTGCTTCGGCCGGTGTGGGCGTATTGGTCGGCGTGCTGTCCGGCTTGTTGGGCATCGGCGGCGGCACTGTTATGGTGCCTGTATTCCGCCTGGTGTTCGGCCTGTCTCCCATCGAGGCCACAGCCACATCGCTTTTCGCCATCATCCCGACTTCCGTTGCGGGTGCGGTCACGCATCTGCGCAATAAGACATGCGTTCTCAAGTTGGGCCTTGCGGCGGGTCTTGCGGGCGCCGTCATGTCGCCTGTCGGGGTGCTGCTTGCCAGCGTATCGCCGGATTGGCTGATCATGGCCGCTGCAGCCTGCGTGATCCTGTATTCGTCGATCAGCATGCTGCGCAAGGCGCTCGCAATGGACGGAAAGGCCGCTGCGGCCGCCTCTGCGGAAAAGCCGCAGGATCCTGATGCCCCGTCGTCGTCATCGGAAGCCGAAGTCGAGATGACCGGCCGCAAGATCGCCATAGGCGCGGCCATCGGATTGGCTGCGGGCCTTCTGGGCGGTTATGTCGGTGTGGGCGGGGGCTTCATCATGGTGCCGCTGTTCATATCCGTTCTGGGCGTGTCCATGAGGCTTGCCAGCGGCACTTCGCTGATCGCCGTCATGCTGATAGCCATTCCCGGCACCATCGAGCAGGCCGTTTTGGGCAACATCGCCTTCACGGCCGGCATCGCGCTGGTGGCGGGATCCATTCCCGGCGCGCTGCTGGGCGCCAACTTGGTAAAATACGTGCCCGAGCGACTGCTCCGCTTCCTGTTCGCCGGGTTCCTTGCGGTGGTTGCCGTCATGCTCGTTGCCAATGAAGTCGGATTTCCGGGGTGATCGCAGTGGGAAAAAGTCATTTCGCCCGCGTTTTGGATCTGTTGCTGTTCACAACCCTCGTTCTTTCGGGGGCTGTGCTGGTCGTGTCGGTGTACAAGCCCGATGCCGTCGGGCAGCTCAACGTGGTGGCGGGCGTCACCTTCACCGTGTCGTTGGCGCTCATCATCTTCGTCCGCCTGAACCCCGACAGCGTCCGTGCCCGCCAGTCAGACGCGACGCTGCGCATAGCCAGTGAGACGCTCGCCTGCCTGCAGGAGGGCCTGACCATCTCCAGCGCGCAGAAGATCTGCCGTCTGCTGCTCCCTGCCACAGGCGCCTCCGCCGTCTCCATCACGGATCGCGAGCACATCATGGGCTACGCCGGCCTTGAGGAGCTCTACAACCCCGGCGGCAGCCCCATCAGGACCAAGGCCACCCACGCCACCCTCAATGACGGCCAGATGCGCGTCCTGTGGACGCCGGAGGAAATCGGTTTCCCGAGCACCATCAAGACGTTGCGCGCGGGCATCGTCGTTCCGCTGCGGCGGGGCGATAAGATCATCGGCGCGCTGAAGCTGTATTACCGCCGCGCACGTGAAATCAATGAGACCCAGTACGCGGTGGCCGAAGGTCTGGGCGAGCTGCTTTCCACCCAGATTGCGGCAGTGGAGCTTGAGCAGCAGACCAAGCTTGCCACGACGATGGAGCTCAAGGCGCTTCAATCCCAGATCAACCCGCATTTCCTGTTCAATACCATCAACACCATCGCGTCGCTCGTGCGAACCGACCCCGATCGCGCCCGTCTTCTTCTGCGGGAGTTCGCGGTCTTCTACCGCCGCACGTTGGAGAATTCCGACGACATGGTGGAACTTGTCCGCGAAATCGAGCAGACATCGCGCTATTTCACGTTCGAAGTCGCGCGTTTCGGCGAAGAGCGCTTGGGCATGGAAGTTCATATCGAGCCCGGGCTCGAAGACCTGTATGTGCCCGCGTTCATGGTGCAGCCGCTTGTGGAAAACGCAGTGCGGCACGCCATGCCGCAGGAGGGGCGGCTGGTCATCAACATCACCGCGGAAAGCGACGGCGACGATGCCATCATCTCGGTTTCGGACAACGGCATAGGCATGGACGCGGAGAGCACCCGCAAACTGCTGATGCCGGAAGCTTCGAAGGGCCTGGGCATTGCCATGAAGAACATCAACGAACGTCTCCGCGGGTATTTCGGTACGGAATCGAGCATGAAGGTCGAGTCCATGCCCGGAAACGGCACGAAGGTGTACCTCATCTTGAAGGACGCGCTGAAAGATGATTGATCGCCGCCCGATGCTCTGCAGGCAATCGGGAGGGGGCGCGGCCGTCGGCATGGCCCGATGATTCCGTATGGAGGCAATCGCGAATTGTTCGTGATGTGGTTACATTGGGCTGATGCTTTGTGTGATAATGTCAGAATTATGGGCTCATGCCGTGGCGTGTTGTATTAGCAAGGACGGTTTGTTTTGTTGAGGGCGATTATTGTTGACGATGAGGCTCCGGCTCGGTCGGAGTTGCGCTTCCTGCTCGGTGAGGTGGGCGGTGTGGAGGTTGTGGCTGAGGCCGCAAGCGTCCGCGAGGCCATTGAGAAGATGCAGAGTTTCCCGGCGGACGTGCTGTTCCTTGACGTGAGCATGCCTGAAGTGACCGGCATCCAGTTCGCCGAAGCGCTGCAGCGCATCAAGAACCCGCCGGCGGTCGTGTTCGTCACGGCCTACAGCGAGCATGCGCTTGAAGGATTCAAGGTCAACGCCGTCGACTATCTGGTCAAACCCGTTGAGACCGACCGCCTTCGCCAGGCTGTCAATCGTGCGGCAGAGCATGTGAGCCTGCATATGAAGGCATCCCAGTCTGAGCGCATCCCCGTCGAAAAGGGCGGCAAGAAGATCCTCATCCCCATCGATACCATCCGCTTCGTCATGGCCCGCGATGACTATGCGTATCTGCAGACCGATCAGGAGCGCTATTTCTCCACGGTTTCGCTGGCGCAGCTTGAAAAGCGCCTCGACGGCCATGGATTCTTCCGCGTGCATCGCGGCTACCTGGTGAATCTGTCGCTGGTCGAAGAGGTCGAGCCCATGAGCGGCGGCACCTTGCAGCTGACGCTCAACGGCACCGATGAGAAGATCCCCGTTTCCCGCCGCCGCGTGAGCGCTTTGAAGAAGGCGTTGGGACTCTAGCTTCGGAATCAAAAGCGGCCGCTTGGCCTGCAGGCTGAAATCCTGTCATAGAGACGGACCCCTGGTTTCCGCACATGGAAATCAGGGGTCCGGTTTTTGCTGCCTGGAACGGGCGGGCGGGTGGTCGGCCGCTGCTCAGCCGGCGTTCCCCGTATCGGGGAATTCGCGCAGCACTTCGACGACCGCATCCGCCAAAGCCCTCAGCGTGACGCCCGCGTTGTCGGGCAGATGCAGATGCATGCAGCGGCGCCCGCGCTCGATCAGGATGGAAAGGTCGGCTGCGGCCTGGGCCTTTGCCAGCGCCCCAAGGCTTCCCGCCTCGAAATTGCTGCACAGCGGGATGTCTTTGAGCTCGTCGGCTGAAAGCATCAGGAACACGCCGTTGTTCGGGCCGCCTTTTTGGAGCTGTCCGGTTGAATGCAGGTAGCGCGGGCCGATCTCAAGGCAGCTGACCACGTGGAATTTCTCGCCCACATCATGGCGGATGGTCTCAAGCGCTTCACGCCGGCCTTCACCATCGAACGGCAGAAACGCATCCACGGCGAAGTAGTCGCCGGGCTTGATGGAGCCGAACAGGTTGCGCAGCGCATCATGCAGATTGTCAGCCGCAAGGGCCGGCGCCATGGTGATCTCGGCGGTGCCCATGTTGACGTTGCCCAGGAACTCCTGGCAGAAGTCAGGTTCCGGCTGCCCTTCGGAAAGGATTTTGAGCGCGGCCTGCTTGGTGGAAGAGACGTCAGGCTGATCGAACGGGCAGATTTTCATGAGATAGCCGCACATGGCGATGGCGTATTCCCACATGACGAAGTGCTCGGCAAGCTCGGCTACGTTTTCGATCTTGAAGTTCAATCGGGGAATCTTCGAGTCCAGGTATGCAAGGCTCATCTCGAAGTTCTTGCGTTCGTCCCACAGGTCGGTTTTGGTCCGGTACATGATGATGCTGCGGTCTTTGGGGTCCTGCGAAAGCAGCAGCGAATCAAGCTCGATGTTCGGCAGGATGCCCAGGCCGTTTTTGCCCAGGCTTTCGGCAACGAGCTGCTCGATCCACAGACCCATGACGCGGCCGCGCTTAGGGGTGAGGAAGCAGAACTTATCGCGGCCATGGATGTAGTTGTCGTAGAGGAACGAGGCCAGCATGATGGCCGGGTTGTCCACGGAATCCTCGCTGCAGGCGCGTTCGGCATCTTTCGCGTGGCCGATGAAGCTGGAAAGATCGATGCCCACAAGAGCAGCAGGCACCAGGCCGAACACGGACAGGGCGCTGAAGCGTCCGCCCACGGTGGGTTCGCCGTGGAAGCACGCGCGCCATCCTTCCTCTTTCGCACGGATGGCCAGTTCGCTGCCGGGGTCGGTGATGGCGACCAGGTGTTTGGGGATGTCGGCCTTCTTGATGTAGAAGTCGAAGTGCTCGACAACGGCGGCAAGCACGCTGCGCATCTCGATGGTGCCGCCGGATTTGCTGCTGACCAGCACGAGGGTCGATTCCGGATGCACGCCGGATAGGATGGTGCGCACGCGGACGGGCGATACGCTGTCCACCACCTTGAAATCCATCAGGTTGCGATCGTCTTTGTTGTATTTGGTGATGGTCATGGGGGCTTGGGTGCTGCCGCCTTGGCCGATCAGGATGACGGTATCGAAACCTTCGCCACGCACTTGGGCCGCGAAGGAGCGGATTTCCTTGAGGGGAAATGGGGGCTTGGTGGCCAGCGTTGCCCAGCCCATGAACTTCTCGGCGCAGGCCTGCGCTTCCGGGTCGAAGGAGTACAGTGTAGCGTCCTGCGCATGGATGCGGCTTGCCACTTTCTCGCGCACCAAGGTTTTTGCGGAGGGGTAGAGCTTCTCTACTTCACCGATGAGCATGCGGATCGTTCCTTTCTTCCCGCCCCGAAGCAGGGCAATGCCCG
>CAUWJA010000024.1:0-11017 GCA_963558905.1 uncultured Eggerthellaceae bacterium | reverse complement strand
CTCTCGAAGGGGATTTCTCGCAGGAGCAACGGTCCTTGGAGCAACCGGCATTCTCGGACTCACCGGCTGTTCGCCGAAAGCCGCGTCCGGCGAACCGGAGCAAAGCGCAGCAACCGACAGCCAAGATTGGCTTGGCACCGAGCCTGAAATACCCGAATCAGATATCGTAGAGACCATCGATACGGAATTCCTGGTCATCGGCGCAGGAACAGGAGGATTGTTCGCCGCATGCGCAGCCGGCGAAGAGGGCATGGAAACCGTCGTTCTCGAAAAATACGAGGGCGGCGTTGTTCGCGATGACGTTGGCGCCGTAAACTCACGCCTCCAGCAAGAAGATGGATGCAACATCGACAAGCAAGACTTTCTTCGCGACATGTATCGTTATGCCTCAGGGCAATGCAATCTCGCTCTTTACTCCACATGGTTCGAAAAGTCAGGGGAAACCGTAGATTGGTATGAGAGCGTCCTCAAGGAATACGGCGTGGAGCTGTGGCATGAAGCTGCTGAAGAGAAAAATGCACCGAATTACCCCCATTGGGCAACCGGACACACCCCCGCCTGGCCCCAGGACGGATCGCTCACCGGCTTCTCCGTTCTGAAAGACTATGCAGAGAAAACCGGCCACGTATCAATCCGATTCAACACGCCCATGGTCAAATTGATTTCAGAAGATGGAAGGGTTGTCGGAGCTATAGCGAAAAATGAAAGCGGTCACATTCGCGTAAACGCTTCGAAGGGAACGTTGGTATGCACCGGCGGCTACGGAATGAATATCGATATGCAGAAAGCCCTCCAGCCGCACACTACAACCATCTATGCACGAAACGGCGCGCAACCCGGCTGCGACGGAGACGGCATCAAAGCATGCCTCTGGGCGGGCGCTGCAATGGATGAAACCCATACCAGCATGCTCTTCGACCGCACCGCCGTCCCTGTCGGTGCGCAAGGTGGATGCGATTGTCAAGATGGGTCCATGTTCTGGATGGGAAGCCAGCCATGGCTTAAGGTGAACCTCAACGGAGAGAGATTCTGCAACGAATCCGGAACCTATGACTTCATACTCCACGCCGACGCCTATCAACCGAATCACATGCACGTCACGCTATGGGACTCCGATTTCGTCCAATACGCCGAACAGTTCGATATGCACGGTTGCTCCCGCATGTTCCCCTTCGACAATGGAGCAGCTCCGAATATGCCGATCCAGGCTGCCGCGGGAATCAACGAGGGGCTGATGGAAAAGGGCTACATCCAGCAGGCGAACACCGTCGAAGAACTTGCCGAAAAACTCAAACTTCCCGCCGACAAGCTGAAAGAGACCATCGAAAGGAATAACGCAAATTATGACAACGGATCAGATCCGGATTTCGGCAAAGAACCGTTCAGGCTGTCACCGATCAGAAAAGCACCGTTCTTCGGCGTATACAACACAGGGACGCTGCTCTGCACACTCGATGGCATCATCGTCAATACCGAAGGCCAAGCATTGCGCAATGACGGAACAGTCATCGAAGGCCTATATGTAAGCGGAAACGATTCGGGTGGCTATTATTCCGCAACCTACCCCAACCTTTCAACCGGCAACGCCTGCGGCCGCACGGTCACATTCTCGCGAATGATCGCAAAGAACCTCGCTGCAGAATAGGTTGAACCTCTTTCGAGACGCAAACGCCCCCGTCCCAAAGGACGGGGGCGCGACCTGAACACAACCCGGACAGAAAGCGACCCGGCCTATTCGGCCATCTTGCGCACGCGGCCCTTCTCATCCCATACGGCCGCATAGCCGCCGGCAATCAAACGGTCAAGCGCTGCCTGCTCCTGACCTGCAGGAACATCGATGCTCTCAAGATACACGCGCTGGAACTTCGGATTGTCGTAGTACAGCTCGGTTTTGAACGGGTTGCGCTTCTTCCCGAAGATGGTGTACATCTGGTACGCGAATACGCCGATGTTGAACAGAAGCGCGATCACCGAGATGGTCATATGCGCCGCGGGGCTGTTGGTGGAATGGACCACGAACGCAGGGTGCAGGTAGAACCACGGAATGGTCATGGTCACGATCATGTTCACGGCAAGCGTGCGCACGCGATGCTGCGCGTAGGCACCCCGCTTGATGAAAAACGCCGGGATGGTGCATGCTGCCAGCAGAACCAGGCCGCAGTACATGGAACGGTCGGACACGCTATTGTAGGTATAGGCGAAATTCCACAGATCATAGCCGATGATCCAGAACCACAGCTGGTCGGGCCACACGTAGTCCTTCTTCTTGCCACGGCTCACGATGATTCCGAAGAATCCGCAGATGCAGACAGCATTCAGAATGCCCGCGACACCGTTGATCACATTCCACGGGCCGCCGACCACCATGTAGCCGTCCACGATGCCGTTGACCCCGGTGAGCTGGAAATCGCGGATGCACGCCTCCAGGATGTTGATGGCGAAGATGACAGGAGGGATGCACACGATCCATTTCTTCTGGAATGCCGGAAAGTAGACGATGAGCCAGCCCAAAATGGCGCCCGCCAAGCACGAATAGGTCTTGACCCACTGGAACCACGTGCCCGCGCCCGTGCCCTCGACCGCCGTGTGGGGCCACACGAAGATGGTGAGCACCAGCGGCAGCGCTATGAACAGCACACCGCCCACCCATTTGTTCAATCGCGACAGCTCGTTCATGCCGATCAAGAACACCAGATACAGAATGACGCTTACGCATGCGGTAGCCGATAACGGCTCATAAAAGAACATGCGAACACCCCCTCATGCCGCTGATTACGAAGATGCCCGTACTCTAACAAGGAACCTGCATGGCATTTCGACACTTTCCCCTTGCAATGTCAAAATCCGCCTTCACGACAGCGGCGATTCAACCTCTCCCTGTGCAGCAAGGTCAGCTATCATGGGGCGGAAATACACAGCGCGCATGCACCTGAAAGGACATCCGGGTTCCATGAACGACATCGACCGCGTAGGCCTCATCGAAGCCATCGCCTGCCAAGCCCTCTGGGGGTTCATCTGCATACTCTGGCGGCTGCTTTCCAGCCAATCGGCGCTCTACCTGCTGGCTGCGCGCATGATCTGGGCATGCGTGTTCATGATCCTGCTCTGCGTCCTGGCGAAAAAGACCCGGTTCCTCTACCTGTTCCGTGACCGGCGGGCATGCCGTTTCCTGCTGGCATCCGCCATCATCACCAGCGTGAACTGGGGTGTCTACATCTGGGCGGCCAACAGCGGGCATCTGCTGGAAACCAGCATCGGATACTATCTGAGCCCGCTTATCACCATAGCCTTCGGCCCGTTGGTCTTCTCTGAACGCCTGACCCGCATGCAGAAGATCGCGTGCGCCCTGGCAGCGATCGGCGTCGCCTCGTTCATCGCGATCGAAGGCGGATCGATCTGGGTCTCGTTCATTCTGGCCATCAGCTTCGCCGCATACGGAGCCGTGAAGAAACGCGGCGGATATCCGGCTATGCCGGGCATGGCGGTGGAAAGCATCTTCAACGCCGCGATAGGCGCCGCGATCTTCGGCATAGCCGCCTTCTTCCCGGGTCTCTGGGACCTGGTCCCGGCAACGCCCGACGCCATGGCCGTCACATCCCCCGAGGCCGTTTCGGTCCTGATCGCCCTTGCCGGCGTGCTGACCGCAGGGCCGCTGCTGCTGTATTCCGCTGCGGCGAACCGGATAAGCATGGTGGCCAACGGCTTCGTGCAATATGTCGCTCCCACCATCGAACTGGCATTGGCCGTGACGTTGTTCGGCGAAACGTTCACCTTGGGCCATGGCATATGCCTCGCATTCGCCTGGACGGGCATCGCGGTGCTCTCGGTCGAGCTGGTATCGGCAACCAGACGCGCCCGTCAGCTCTACCGCTGATTCCGCCCACCGTTGCACCCATCCCGAAACGCGAAAGCGGCGCAGTGGGAAGGTGGGATGAGGCGGACTACATGCGGGTCTCTTCTATCTCCAATGCACCGCCATCCTCGGTCACGGCACAGGCCGCAGGGCAACGGGAGGCATCGCTTTGCGCGGTGGCGCTATGCTGCTCATCCACGGAGGCGTCGCGCTGCGCACGGGCCTCGGCTTCCTTCGCCGCAAGATTCGCCTTCGCCACGCTGATCATGAGCTTGATGCGGTTGAGCTGGTTGACCTCGGATGCACCGGGATCGTAGTCAACGGCCACGATGTTGCTCTCGGGGTAACGGCGACGCAATTCCTTGATGACGGATTTTCCCACCACGTGGTTCGGCAGGCACGCGAAAGGCTGGGCGCACACCACATTCGGCGCACCGGTGCGGATGAGCTCCACCATTTCCGCCGTGAGCAGCCAGCCTTCACCCATGGAGTTGCACAGGCTCAAGATCTCGCTGGCGTACTCGGCCAGCTCGTAGATGTTCGCAGGCGGCTCGAAACGAACCGAATCGCGCAGCGCCTTGTTGAGCGGACGGCGCAGCACGTCAAGGGCCCACAGTCCGATGCGGCTTCCCACCGCGCCCATGGCCGAACGGCCGAGCGGCTCTTTCTGGAAGATGGCTCCCGCGATGCCGAACAGGAAGAATTCGGTCAAGCCGGGCACCACGGCTTCGCAACCTTCATGCTCGATCACATCGACGACCTGGTTGTTGGCCGTAGGATGGAACTTCACCAAGATCTCGCCCACGACGCCGACCCGCGGCTTGGTACCCTCGCCCGCAAGCGGCAGCGTGTCGAAGTCCTCGACGATCTGACGGCACGTGCGCTTCCATTGACGGCGGCTGACGCCTATGGCCAGCTGCTTGCGGCACACGGTCATCCAATGGTCGAACAGATGCTGGGCACTGCCGGGCTCCACCTCGTAGGGGCGCGTGCGGTACAGGCACATCATCAGCAGGTCGCCGTAGAGGATTCCATAGATGGCCTGATAGAGCATCTTCGGCGTGACCTTGAAGCCGGGATTGGACTCTTCGAGCTTCTTGAAGGAGAGCGAGATGACGGGGATATGGCCCAGGCCCGCCGCCTTGAGCGCCTTGCGGATCAGCGCGATGTAATTCGTGGCGCGGCAGCCGCCGCCGGTCTGCGTGATGATGACGGCCAGCTTGTCCGTATCGTAGCGACCGCTGGTCACAGCCTCCATGATCTGCCCGGTGACCAGGATGGACGGGTAGCAGATATCGTTGTTGACGTATTTCAGGCCGGCATCGACCGCTCCATGGTCAACGCTGGGCAGAAGCTCGAGGTTGTAACCGTTCTTGCGGAAGATCTCGACCAGCAGATCGAAATGGATGGGCGCCATCTGCGGGCAGAGGATGGTATAGCCCGCATCCTTCATCTCCTGCGTGAACTGGACCTTCTCGAATTCGGTGGACGCGCCTTCCCTTTGTTTGAATGACGAAGCGGCATCAACGCAACCGCCCTCGGCCGCATCGCCCGTCCCTGCGCCGGCTGCGGCGGCTGCGCATGTATCCGCGCTCAGCTGCGCGACCGGACATCCCATACGGGGAGCCGCCTGCTCTTCGGCGCGTTCGTCCGCTTTGTCCTTGAGCGCCGCGAGCAGACTGCGCACGCGGATGCGGGCGGCGCCCAGGTTCGACACCTCGTCGATCTTGAGGACCGTATACACCTTGCCGGCGGCTTCCAAGATCTCTTGGACCTGGTCGGTGGTCAGCGCGTCAAGGCCGCATCCGAAGCTGTTGAGCTGGATGAGGTCCAGATCATCGCGCTGGGTGGCCACCTTGGCGGCCGCGTACAGGCGCGTATGGTACATCCACTGGTCGACCACGCGGATGGGGCGCTCGAGCGTGCCCAGATGGGCAATGGAATCCTCCGTGAGCACCGCAAGGCCGAAACCGGTCAGAAGCTCGGGGATGGCATGGTTGATCTCCGGGTCGTTATGGTACGGACGGCCGGCCAGCACGATGCCGTGCGTGCCCGTCTGCTCCATCCAGCGCAGGGTCTCTTCGCCCTTGGCGCGCATGTCATCATGGAACCGCTCGTCTTCCGCCCAGGCGGCATCGACCGCAGCGTCGATTTCCGCCTGCGTAGGAGGCGTACCGTGCTTGCAGGCGGCATCCGGGAAGTTCTCCACCAGCTCCGCGAACAGACGGTGCTTGAGGTTTTCCTTCTTGTCGTAGGGCAGCCACGGATTGAGGAAGCGCGTCTCGGAATCGCGCAACTCGTCGATGTTGAGCCGCAAGGCCTCAGGATAGCTGGCCACGATGGGGCAGTTGAAATGATTGCCGGCGCCTTCGTCTTCCTGACGTTCCCACTTGCTGCACGGGAACCAGATGAAATCCGGGTGCTTCGCCAGAAGGTTCATGACGTGGCCATGCGAGAGTTTCGCAGGATAGCACACGCTCTCAGAGGGCATGGACTCGATGCCCGCCTCGTATGTTTTCTTGGATGAAGGGTCGCTCACGATGACGCGATAGCCCAGTTTCGTGAAGAACGTGAACCAGAACGGATAGTTCTCATACATGTTGAGCGCGCGCGGAATGCCCACGGTGCCGCGCGGCGCATCCTCTGCCGCCAACGGCTCATAGCCGAACAGGCGCTTGCTCTTCCAGTCGAAGAGATTGGGCACATCATGCGAAGCATCCAGCACGCCGGCGCCCTTTTCGCAACGGTTGCCGGTGATGAAGCGGCGATGCTTGCCGGTTGCGGGATCGACGCCGAAATCATTGACCGTGAGCAGGCAGTGGTTGGAGCAGGCCTTGCAGCGCACGGTGCGATGCGTGGGCGCAAGCGTCTCGATTTCGGCCAGCGAAAGCAGCGTGGAGACGCTGCCCTCCCCCTTCGAGCGGTCACGGGCCAGAAGGGCCGCACCGTACGCTCCCATGTTGCCGGCGATGTCCGGACGGACCGCATTCACTTCGGCAAGCTGCTCGAATGCGCGCAGCACCGCATCATTGAGGAACGTGCCGCCCTGGACGATGACCTTCTCGCCGACCTCATGGGGGTCGCGGATCTTGATGACCTTGAACAGGGCGTTCTTGATGACGGAGATGGCCAGGCCGGCCGCGATATCCCCTACCGTAGCGCCTTCTTTCTGCGCCTGCTTGACGCGGCTGTTCATGAACACCGTGCAGCGGCTTCCCAGATCGACGGGGTTTTTCGCCGCATTCGCGGTTTTGGCGAACTCTTCGACATTCAGGTTCAGACCGCTTGCAAAGCTCTCGATGAAGCTGCCGCAGCCGGAGCTGCATGCCTCGTTGAGCATGATATGGTCGATCACGCCATCGCGCACGCGCAGGCACTTCATGTCCTGACCGCCGATGTCCAGGATGAACTCCACCCCGGGAAGCATCTCCTGGGCGCCGCGCAGATGCGCCACGGTCTCTATCTCGCCCGAGTCGACACGCAGCGCCTCGAGCAGCAGCCCCTCACCGTAGCCGGTGACCGTCGCATGGCCGATGGTCACACACGGCACGCCCGTTTCGGCGTCGACGGGAAGCTCGTTGTACATGGCGGACAAAGCCGCTTTCGCGGTGCCCAGAACGTCGCCTTTGTTGTTGGCGTAATAGCTCCACAGAAGACTTCCGTCGCGGCCGATGAGCGCAGCCTTGAAGGTGGTCGACCCGGCGTCGATGCCGAGATAGGCGGTGCCCGTATACGCCATCAGGTCCGCGCGCTTGACCTTCTCGGTGGCGTGGCGGGCTTCGAACTCTTCGAACTCCTGCTCAGTGGCGAACAACGGGGCCAGGCGCACTACTTCGCTTCCCTGGATGTCTCCAAGATCGCGCAGGCGCCCGAGCACATCGGATAGCAGCTCAGGTGCAGATTCCCTGCCGCAGATCGCAGCGCCCGCAGCCACGAACAGGTGCGCGTTTTCAGGACGGATGGCATGCTCGTCATCAAGGCCCAGCGTTTCGCAGAACCGCTTGTCAAGTTCGGGCAGATACTGGAGAGGGCCGCCCAAGAGCGCAACGTTGCCCCTGATGGGACGGCCGCACGCCAGACCCGAGATGGTCTGCGTGACCACAGCCTGGAAAATCGAAGCCGCTATGTCCTCCTTGCGGGCGCCCTCATTGAGCAGAGGTTGGACATCGGTCTTCGCGAACACGCCGCAGCGGCTGGCAATGGGATAGATGGTCTCATGGCGGCTGGCCAGGTCATTCAAGCCCGCCGCATCGGTATTGAGCAGCGCCGCCATCTGGTCGATGAACGCGCCCGTGCCGCCCGCGCACGTTCCATTCATGCGCTGTTCGATGCCGTTGTCGAAATAGATGATCTTGGCATCTTCTCCGCCGAGCTCGATGACCACGTCCGTTTGCGGGATGAAGGTCTCCACCGCCGTTTTCGACGCGATGACCTCTTGGACGAATTCGATGCCGAGCAATTTCGCAAGAAGCAATCCACCCGACCCTGTGATGGCTATGGTCATGGGAGTATCCGGAAACGCCGCAGCCGCTTCACCGAGCACCTCCACGATGGTGGCGCGGATATCGGCATGGTGGCGCCGATAGCACGAATAACGCACTGCGTCCGCATCATCAAGGACGGCGACTTTCACCGTGGTGGACCCCACGTCAACGCCGATATGCAGAGCGGAAGCAGGGGCTTCGATCTTGGGTTCGGTGGTCATCTTGTCTCCTTTTTCCTCTTGCGCCGCATCCCCCGCAGGCGAGCGGAAGTGAAATTACAACGTGATGGATTCGCCCGGCCTGATGAACAGCAGGCGCGTTGCGATGGCCGCCATCTCTTCCGGCGATTCCTTCATGCCCGTTTCAATCCAGCGGCCGATGACGCCCAGATAGGCCGAGGCGAAGTAGGCAACGTAATAATCGACGAATGGCGTGGGATTTTCGCGATAACGCTCGTGCAGGACGGACATGATCAGGTCGTCGCACACGGCTTGGCGCAGACGGGGGCCGAAACGCACATCGCCGCCCGGCCCGATGACCGCATGCAGGAAATCGCCGTGCTCGCACAGGTAGGCGAACATTTCAACCAGAAACGGAAAGGGCTTCTTCGATAGGCGATGGCGCATGATGTCCTTGACGCGGACCGACTTCATGCGTTCCTGAAACACTTCGAGCTCTTCGAAGATCTCATCCTCGAACGACCGCAGAAGCGTCTCCTTGTCGCGGTAATGATTGTAGAACGTGCCCCGATTGAGCCCCGCCTTCACGCAGATATCGTTGACGGTGAGGCTGTCGAAACCCCGCTCCTCCATAAGCTCGATGAGAGCCGCGCGCAATGAGGCCTTCGAACGCTTGATGCGGGGATCTTCCAATCCCTCCGACGCAGCTGCATCTGGGCAAACCGCCACTGCGCGCTCCCTTCACTTATCCCTTTGCCACCAGGTATAACAAGCTCTATTGAACACAATGTACATATTTGAACACTCTGTTCAATAGCGTATTTTAGCTGCGATTGCTGCGACATGCAACAAATCCGACGGACGCAGACGGCGTCTCAGGGCTGCAAACGAACATGGGCCCCGGAAGCACATGCAACCGGGGACCCATGAAAACCGTGGTGGGGCAAGTCCGAAGCGGACGCGCAAGACTATGGACGCAGACCCATGCCGCCTTCCAGCGTGATGGTTTCGCCGCTCATGAATTTGAAATCGGGGCTTGCCAGCTGCACCACCACGCGGCCGATCTCGGTTTCCACATTGCCGTAATGGCCCATCGGCGGCATCTTGACGTTGGCTTCGAACGCCTCAGGGCAGGCATCCTTGAAGCCCTCGAGCGCGGCGGTCCAGGCAAGGGGGCACACCACGTTGACGTTGATGCCGTCCGGGCCCCACTCGGTGGCGGCCACGCGCGACATGCCGCGGATGCCTTCCTTGGCAGCGGCGTAGGCGCTCTGTCCGAAGTTGCCGAACAATCCGGCACCGCTGGCGAAATTGATGACGCTGCCCTTCGTCTCCTTGAGATGCGGATAGCATGCCTGCATGTAATGGAACGCAGCATACAGCCCGGAATAGATGGCAAGGTCGAACTGCTCGGTGGTGTGATCGGCCAGGGTGACGCCGGATGCAGAGGCCTGTGCATTGTTGATGAGCACGTCGATGCGGCCGAATTCCTCGATGGTCCGATCGATGACATTCTGCACGACGGCCTTGTTGTCGGCACCGGCGTTGACGTCGGCCTGCACGGTGAGCACCCGGATGCCGAACTCGGATTCAAGGCGGGTCTTCGCCTCTTCGAGCTTCTTCACGTTACGGCCGGTGATGACCAGGTTCGCGCCTTCCTTGGCGTAGGCGGTGGCGATGCCGTAGCCGATCGATCCGGCCGATCCGTCCTTGAGCGCCGCGAAACCCGCTCCTGTGATGATTGCGGTTTTACCGGTTAGAAATCCCATGTCGAACCTCCGTTTCATCAGGCACAGGGAAACCGTGCGCCTTAATGGGGCTGCTTTCGTATCATTATTGCAGCTTCGATTCCGGACCAGCCGCCGTGTTAACCATGCTGTAACAATGGCACCGCAGGCGGCGGGGTTGATGTGGCAGGCGGCATGGAGTGACCGTGCATGTCTCCGCCAGCCGCTCGGCACCCCTGCATGATACTATTGGCGCGAACCGCACCCGACGCGAACCGCACCCGACGCCGAGCCGATTGGAGGCTGAATTTCCCGATTCGCACCGAAATCGAAGTGTTTCGGGTTTCTGCGCGGGACAACGAAGCCCTTCCCCGGCATAGAACGGCATAACCCCTGGCCGCATAGCTTACGACCAGGGGTTATGTCCTCATCTCGCCGCAATGGCCCCAATCACGCAAGACCGCAACCCGAAACACTTGGGATTCGATGCCGCTTCAGCCGCAAAGCATCGAAGCAATTGGGCCCAACACGCACGCGCATCCGGGAAGGGAGGCGGCACGCGACATGCCGGCCGAATGCGACGCGGACCGGCAAATCCGTGCGCGCTACTTGTTCTCCAGCACGGGAATCTCGTCCGTCACCTTTTCGTCGATGTTGCCCTCGTAGACGTAATGCCTGGTCTCACGCGCAATCAGGCCGGAAAGCAACAGCACCATGATGATATTGGGAATGGCCATGAGCGCATTGGTGATATCGGAAACGGTCCATACGATA
>CAUWJA010000023.1:0-11271 GCA_963558905.1 uncultured Eggerthellaceae bacterium | reverse complement strand
CGCAAGCGGCGCAAGGTGGTATATTACGCTTGCCGCAACCCCGTGTCAAGAACTTTTTTGAGAAAGTTTTTAATCACTCGGTTGGGTTCTTGTCTGAGCTTCTCAGCTCGCAACCACCGCCATTGCAAAATGGTTTGTATATGTTATCAGTTACTTTCTTGATAAGCAAGATATTTTTTTCCTTCCTTATCCTTTCTTTCTTACAACATAGATGCATTTCATTTCCCGCATCCTCGTGCGTGCTTATTCTCAGTAGAATCATCCGTAGCCCTATTGCAGTTACGTTCAGCTCGCCGCAGGCCGGGTCCTGCCCGTTCGGCCCTGAGCTCGCTGCTTCATCTCCATGTCATGGCATTTTCCGTATCGATGCATTGTGAAAGGCGGTAGCGATGATTGCGGCATCCAAGACAGCATCGGAGGTCACGTACAACGATTTGACCGCCCGGCGCCGTCTTTTCCTTCTGATTCTCGTTAGCGTCGGTTCTTCGGCAATCTATACGCCGATCTACCTCAAGTCCGTCTTCTACGATCCCCTTATGGAAGCGCTCGGGTGCACCAATGAACAGCTCGGCACGCTCGTTACCGTTTACGCGATTGCCGCTACCATATTCTATTTCTTTTCAGGCGTGGTCGCCGACAAGTTCCGTGTGAGAACCCTTTCATGGCTGGGGTATGCGGGAACCGCCGTCCTTACGTTCCTCTACGCCCTGCTTCCCAGCTACAACATGCTTCTGTGCATCTTCTTCTGCTATGCGGTCTTCTCCATTCTCATCTGGTGGGGAACGCGCTTCAAGATGGTGAGGCTCCTCTACCCTGAAGAGTCCTATTCGCAAAAGATCGGAGTCTCCTACGGCATCTTCGGAGCGGCGGGGTTGATTCTCGGCGTCGCCGCCATCCCCTTGGTCGCCTCCTTCGCCACCGCCCGCATGGGCATCACCTCCCTGCTGATCGTCTGCGGATGCATCCAGCTTCTGCTGGCCGTGCTTTCCTTCTTCTTCATTCCCCGATTCAAGAGTGAAATCGGCCTGGGCGACGGCGAGCGATTCAGCCTCAAAGGCATCGGCGAGGCCCTGAAAAACCCCGGCGTCTGGTGGGCCTCCGGTGCCATGTTCTTCATTTACTTCGCATTCATCGGATCCACGTTCACCACGCCGTACATGACCATGTGCCTTGCCGCACCGGTCCTTCTTGCCACGATCATCTCCACCGTCCGCTCGATGGGCATGACGATCGTGTCTGCGCCCCTCTTCGGCATGCTTGCGGATAAAGCGAAATCTCCCTCGAAGGTCATCATCAAAGGAGCGGCGGCTAGCGCCGTATGCCTGATTGCCATGGCGTTTCTGCCCCACAGCCCGGGAATGCTGATCGCCGGAGTCGCGGTCATCTGCGTATTCGCCTTCATCATCAACGGCGTCTACGGAATCGGATCAGGCCAGCTGGCGGAATGCCACGTGCCCATCGGCGTGTTCGGCGTTGCGTCCGGCTTGTGCTCCATCGTGGGAAGGCTCCCCGATACGTTCATCCACACATGGTTCGGATCGATGATCGACGCGCAAGGAGCTGCAGCGTTCGGCCCCATCTTCCTGATCATCGCCGCCAGCTGCCTTGCCGCAGGATTCTGCTCGGTGATGGTGATGCGATGCGCAAAGAAGGCTCAGCAGAAGGACCGCCAGGAAGCTGAAGCCGAGTAGCTGCAGGCAATCGGCTGCAGCACACCCGAAACGAATGAAGGACCCCTCGGAAGGGTCCTTCATGCCAAAGCGATGGCCGATTCGGGCCGATCGGGGATTTCCATCAGCGTCCGGGACGCTGCTCGATACGGGTAAGCGTCTGCAGGTGCAGGCCTTCAGGCATCATGGCCTCGACCAGAAGGTCGGGACGCAGCGAGCCTGTGGGTTTCGCCTCCAGAGTGAACACGGCCTCGCAGCCGTCGAAGACGACGGGACCCACGAGGAAGTCTGCCGTTGCGAGCACCTTCTCCTTTTTCTTCCGAACCACAGACACGGTCTCGGGGACAGTGCATTGCGAGGACATGCCATCGAACGACGCACGATATGCGGACACGGGCAGCGCAACGGATGCGGCAGGATCGGATTTCTGGATATAGTGCGCCTCGCAGGGCTGCAGGCTTCGAGGGCTTGCAGCATTGAGGGCGGCAAGCGCGCGGTCCGCGGCGACATAATCAGTGAGCGTGACGTCGAAGATCTCGCAAACGCTGCCCACCCCCACCGGCAAAGCGGCGCCGAATGCGATCTTCATATGGGGCGAGAAGCCCTGACTGACGGCATAGGGCAGCCCCGCACGGCGCACGTTGCGCTCAAGCGCGCGGCAGATCTCCAGATGCGAAAGCATGCACAGCCGCCCATCCTTCGAATAGGTCACACGGAGACGGAAATCAGCCATGGCGCACCTCCTGCGTCTTGATCTCAACATCGAGCTGCGGGCATACACCGCATGCAGAGCAGCGTTCGAAGGAGCAATCGGGTGTGGTGATACCCTGTTCGGCCAACTTGCGCTCGCGGGCGAGGAAGCGGTCCGTGACTGCGGCCGACAGATGAGACCACGGCATGGGACGGCCGACCGGATAGGAGGTCTGCGCAATGGCGGCGAAATCGACGCCGCAAGCCTCGCACGCCTCACGCCATCGGTCGAGCGAGAAGAACTCGGTCCAGGCATCGAATCGCGATCCGGCGCGCCAGGCCGCCTCGACCACATCCGCGACTTCGCGTCCGCCGCGGCTCATCATGGCTTCGACCAAAGACACGTCGGGTTCATGCCAGTGGACATCGACGGCACGGTATTTCACGCTGCGACGCAAAAGGTCGATGCGGCGTTTCGCTTCCTCGGGAGAGATCTGGCCATCCCACTGGAACGGCGTCTGGGATTTGGGGACGAAAAGCGCACACGAGATGGAAACCTTCACGTTGCCGCGCTGGTCCTCGGGGACCGCTTTGCGCGCCCGGTCGTAGGCGCGCTGCGCGAGGCTGGCGATGCCCTTGATGTCTTCATCGGTCTCCGTCGGCAAGCCGATCATGAAATAGAGCTTGCAGCGGCGCCAGCCGGCTGCGAATGCGGCATCGATCGCACCGAAGAGATCATCCTCGGTGACGTTCTTGTTGATGACATCGCGCAGGCGCTGCGTGCCCGCTTCAGGGGCGAAGGTGAGGCCGCCGCGCTTGCCGCCCGCCACCAGTTCGGCCATGCCGACGCCGAAGGAGTCAAGTCGCTGGCTGGGAATGGAGACGGAGATGCCCTTGCCTTCGAGCTGGCGGTTCAAACGGCGCAGAATGGTTTCGATCTGGCTGTGGTCGGTGGAGGAAAGGGACGTGAGGCTGACTTCGTCATAACCCGATTCCTCAAGGCCGCGCATGACGGCGTTGACGATGTTGTCGGCCGAACGCTCACGAACGGGACGGTACATCATACCGGCCTGGCAGAACCGACAGCCGCGGGTACAGCCGCGCAGGATCTCGACGTTCAGGCGGTCATGGACCACCTCCGTGAAGGGGACGATGAGCGGTTCATATGCGTCGGAATCGGCGAATCCCTCGTAGATGCGCTTCTCGATCGCAGACGGGATATCATCTTCGACGGGAACCACCCAGCTGCCGCATTCAAGCGCCTCGGCCTCGGAAAGCCGCCTGTACAGCGAGGGCACATAGGTGCCGGGGACCTTCGCCATCTCGTGGAGGATATCGGCCTTCGACATGCCCTCGGCGCGCAGCTTGCGGTGCAGCTGCAGCAATTCAGGCAGAGCCTCCTCCCCTTCGCCCAGCATGATGACGTCGAAGAAGGGGGCATAGGGCTCGGCATTGAATGCGCACGGACCGCCCGCCATGACCAACGGGGAGGAATCATCGCGATCAGCAGCTCGCACGGGAATGCCGGCCAGGTCGAGCAGTTCGAGCACGTTGGTGGCGGCCAGCTCATGGGGCAGCGTGATGCCGACGGCGTCGAACTCGATGAGCGGCGCGCAGCTTTCCAGAGAGAATGCCGGGATGCCATGCTCGCGCATGAGATCGCACATGTCGGCCGCAGGCAGGAACGCGCGCTCCGCCGCCATCCCCTCGACCAGATTCACGCGGTTGCACAGGATGCGCACGGCCTGATTCGCCTGGCCGAGCTCATAGGTGTCGGGATAGCACATGGCGTAGCGGTACTCCGCTTCCGGCTTGTAGGTGCAACCCCACTCGTTGTTGATGTATCGCGCAGGCCGTTCTATCTGACGGCCATAGCGGCGCAAGAGGATTTCCACACGGGGCCACAGATCGGTCATTTGCGCACCGCCGCATCCATGGCAGCCGATACGGCCTGCCCGCCTATGCGTGCAGCGCTCCTGGCGAGGCCTGCAACCTTCGCAGGGGCGGCATGGACCGCCTGCGCCGCCTTACGGCCCGCAGCATGCTTCATTTCGGAAACCGCCACGCCGGCAGCCTCCTTGACGCCGCGTCCGATCGCCGTGGATTCCGCAGCGTCAACGGCTCTGTCGCGAGCCTGCGCCGCTGCTGCGGCAAGCCCGGAAACGGTGCCTCCATGCTCGAAGTACTCGATGGCAGTGCGGCCCATTGCGACAGTGCCGGTGTATCCGACGGCCGCTTTGACCGCCCACCCCAGGGCGGGAACGATGCCTGCTGCCTGACGGGCGACGGCACGGAAGGCGAATCCGCCGCCGACCACGCAGGCAAGCTCCTTGATGCGGTCGGGACCGAGGGGCTGCCCGTAGGCCGCCGCGATCTGGAGCAGCATCTTCGCCTGATTGAGGGTCATGATGGGCATATCGGCTCCGGGGATGAACACGACGAGGCCGACGCCTGCATTCTGGACGGATGTGGCGCTCACGGACTCGAGCGCAAGGGGCTTGCGGACAAACGAGAACGCCTGCGCGAAGGCGAGGCGCTTCTCGCGGAAGGAGGCGACGATCCACTCGCCCATCTTCGCGGATAGGGAGTCGCATACAGCCTGCGTGAGCGGAAGGGGCTCAAGCGCCGAAGGGTCGGCGCTGCTCAAGCGCTCGAGCTGGGCTCGGGACGAAGCATCGCCGCCATGGGCCCGGTCGGATGCAGCGGAAGATATCCGGATGGGATCCGAGAACATCACGACATCCCCATCGCGGACCTCCGGCGCAATGAGGTCGGCTGCAGGGACGGGAAACCCCGAAGCCTCGGCGAGCTCTGCGACCAGGGAGGGCAGACTCGTGACGACCATCACAGGGATGCCGCAAGCGCGGACCTGGTCGGCAACCTGCCCCACCTGCTCGGTCAAACCGGCTGCGATGACGGCCATATCGCTCCGGGGATCGAAGATCGCCTGGCCATCGGAGAAATAATTGATCGAGACGCGAGCCTGCGCAGAGGCGCTCGCAAACGACGAGCGCACGAATGCCGTCAGATCGGCAGGCGCCGATTCATCGAGCATGACCGAAACGGCGAGCGGAACCGCCCGTGCCGCCTCGACGTTGGTGGCCTCCTGGAAAACGGCAGCCACATCGATGGGAATCTGCATGTATACCCCCTATTTCGAACTATGGGCGTGCACCGAGGCCACAAGGCCCAGAAGCACGAAATTCACCAACATGAAAGAAGAACCGTAGCTCATGAACGGCAGCGGGATGCCCGTGATGGGCATGAGCCCGATGTCCATGCCGATGTTCTCGAGGATCTGGAATAGCCACATGCCCACAATGCACATGACGACAACCGTCCCGAACAAATCACCGGTGCGGCGAGCGATGCCGAAGCAGACCGCCACGAGCGCGATGTAGAGCACAATCAGAAGCATGGCCCCTGCGAAGCCGAACTGCTCCGCCAAAACGCAGAAGATGAAGTCGGTGGGAGCTTCCGGAAGAAATCCCAACGACGACTGCGTCGCATTGAGCAGGCCCTTGCCCAGAAGACCGCCGGAGCCGATGGCCACCTTCGCCTGATGGAGATTGTACCCGTCCCCCGTGGGGTCGTAGCTCTCATCGAGAAAAACCAGCAGGCGATTGCGCTGATACTGCTTGAGCAGCTTGTATTCACCGGTCGAGTTCTTGATGAGCTCGTCGATCATGAACACGGCGACAATGCACGACACCAGGAACACGACCGTCAGGATGATGTACTTCGGACGCGCACCGCCCACGATGAGCGCGACGGCCGCAATGAACAGATAGACCAGACCCGTTCCCAGGTCGGGCTGCGTCATGATGCAGAAGAACGGCACGGACATGAGCGCGACGGCCTTGACGTATTCACGTGGGTCGTCAAGCCGCCCGCCGTAACGGGCCATGATGGACGCATCGAGCAGGATGACGGTGATCTTGGCGAACTCGCCCGGCTGCAAGCGCATGCCGATGTCGATCCAGCTCTGGGCACCTTTGCTTTCCACGCCGATGACGGGGAGATGGGGCGAGAGGATGAGAACGACGTTGACGATCAAAAGCAGCGTGGTGAAGCCCTCGAGCTGACGGTAATCGATCTTGTAGAACAAGATCATGGCCACGGCGCCGATGCAGACGCCCATGGCCTGTCGGGAAAACGAGTAGTCCTCGTTGCCCTGAACCGCCGTCCATACAACCAGCAGGCCATAGACCGACAGCAGAGCCGCCACGACGAAAAGGGGCCAGGGGATGGAGCTGCGGCGGGCGGAATTGCCCGGGGCAGCGGGAAGGGAGAGATTGTCGGTTTTCGCCATCAGTCCTGCCTTCCGCTGGAATTCGAGCTGTCTGTCTGCCGTTCCACATAATCGAGGATGGGCACGGTCGCCGTCACATCCGTGTCAAGGGCGCCCTCACCGTACTTCAGGCACGCATCCATGACCTCGGCCGCAACAGGAGCGGCAGCCTGCGCGCCTCCGCCACCTTCCTCGATCAAACAGCTGACCACGTATTTCGGATCATCATAGGGCGCATACAGCACGAACCACGCATAATTGTCAGCCCTGGAAAACGCTTCGCCCGTACCGGTTTTGCAGCCGCATTCGTACCCGTATTCGGAAATGATCGAATGGACCGTGCTGTCCCCTTCCGAAACGCCATGGAGCGCGTCCCGCATGACCGAAAGCTGCTCTTCGGTCACCTCGGGCACAGCAGAGCTCGAAGGCGTATGCGTGACCACGACATCTCCCGCCGAATTGCACACCTGCTTGAGCAGATTGGGAGTGGGAAGCTTGCCCGTGGCAACGCCGGCATAGCCCACGGCAATCTGGATGGGCGTCACCAAGACGTCGCCCTGGCCGATGACCATGTTGGACATGTCGCCCGGAAGCCACTGGGCGTTTTCAGGCGCATCCTTGAATGCCTCGGCCTTCCATTCAGGCGTGGGTATGACGCCTTCGGCTTCGCCCGACAGCTCGATGCCGGTCTTCCTGCCGAGCCCGAAATTGCGGATGTAGTCCTGCATGGCATCGATGCCGATGCTGTCGCGGGCATCGTAGAAGTCCTTTGCAATGTTGTAGAACACGATGTCGCACGAAACGACGACGCCCGTCCTGAACGTTATCTCGCCATGTCCGTCAAGATCCCAGCAATGCTGGGGATACTCTTCGCCGAACCCGGTCCATTCGCCGGAGCAATCCCATGTCCGGGTGGAATCCGCGAAACCGTAGTGCAGACCCGCAAGCCCCGTGAATGCCTTGAACGTCGAAGCTGCGGGATATGTGCCGGCGATGCATCGGTTCATGAGGGGATAATGGGACGACTCGGCATTGAACCTGTCCCATGCCTCCTGGCTGATGCCGCCAACGAAGCTCTCCGGCGTGAACGTGGGGAAATTCGCCATTGCGACGATATCGCCCGTATCGACTTCCATGGCCACGCAGGCTCCGGCAACGCCCTTGCCCGTTCCGATGGCCCCGTCGGGCGCGATCATGGCGGCAAGCGCATCCTCGGCGACCTTTTGGACCCGGGCCGAAAGCGTCAGATGCACGTCATTGCCCTGGGTGGGATCGGTTTCGCTGCGGACCTCGCGGACCAAACCGTCGACATCGGCGACCACGACGCGTTCGCCATGCGCGCCGAACAGCACCTTCTCATAGGCATGCTCGATGCCGCTTTTCCCCACCTCGTCGCCGGACTGGTAGTCAAGGCCGTCCGGGACGTTGTCCAAATCATCCGACGAGGCCGTTCCCGTATATCCGAGAACCTGCGAAGCCAATGCTCCGTAGGGGTAGATGCGATGGGTTCGATCCTGCACCGTGACGCCGGGAAACGCCTCAGGGTGTTCGGAGATGAAGGCGATGCTGCGCATGGGGACGCCGTCGGCGACCTCGCGCAAAGCCTGAGCGCCGCCGGAGGTATCCTTGATGCGGGCTCGGACGACGTTGTAGGGGACGCCGAGGAGAGCAGAGAGGCGCTGCATGACCGCGCGGTCCTCGGATACGCCCACATCGGTCAGAATCGTGGGCACCGTCTCGTTGCCGACCAGCTGAAACCCTTCGGCGTCGAAGATCCGGCCGCGGGCAGCGGGGGTCTTGATGGTGGTCAGAAGATTCTCTTGCGCCTCTTGAAGGTATTGGTCGGAGGAAAGGACCTGCATGCTCCACAATTTGGCGGCAAGGCTCCCGAAGATGGCGGCTGCGAGCACCCCTATGGCCAGAAAACGCGACTTGAGCCTTTCCTGCAGGGAGACGCCGCTCGCCTGATGCTGGGTCTTCGCCGCATTGCCGCCCTTCACGACAAACGGCGACGACGAGCCGCCGATGCTGGAAACGGGCGCAGGACGGGACGCGTGCTTCGATGAGCCCCGGGCGCGCATGCGGAAGAACACCAGCAGAGCCGCAATGGCGATGATGACGGTGAATAACGCCGCTATAAGTGCTGCAACCATGGCGCGGACACCCTAACGAAGCCGCACGGTGGTCTGGGAGGAGCCCTTCTGAGCTCTCGCGGACGGCTTGAGGAACATGGCGAGCAAGGGGAACACGATGAGCCCCATGGCCGCATCGTAGAATGCACACGGAAGCGCGCGCAGCAGTACCGCGTCACCCAGCGGCATATCGAGTCCGAGCGCTGCCAAGGCCAAAGCATAGACGAGCTCGACCAGAAGGGAGCAGACCATGGAGACGGCCAAGGGCACGAAGACGGTATCGTTGCCGAACATGTCGTATGCCCGACCTGCGATGAATGCCACCAGGACCAGCAGCCCGGCCATCAGGCCGACCGGATTTGAACCCAAAAGGTCATAGGCGAGACCCAAGGCGAAGGCAAGGACGATGATCTTGTTCTCACGGCAGAGCATGGCCACGATCCCCGTGTATGCGAGAACGAAGTTCGGCATAGCCGAAAAGATGGCGATGTTGGGAGCCACGATGACCTGAAGCAGCACGGCGATGACGCCGCCGGCCACGGCGATGATGGTTTCCCGCATGCTACTCTCCTTCCCCATCCGCCGATTCCTGCGAATCGGCCCCATCCTGGGAAGCGGCGCTTTTCACGATCGAAAGCTCCTCAAGGGGATCGGCGGACGAAAGCGGCGTGACGACGATGCGGCGATCCGTCGTGCCCGCAGGATGTTCGACATTGGTGACTGTGCCGACGATGATTCCCTTGGGGTAGCTTCCGCCCATACCAGACGTGATGATGACATCGCCCTGGGACACCTGCGCGGACGCATCGATGCTCTCAAGATACAGGAGCCCTTCGAGAGAGCCCCTGAGGATGCCCTGCTCACGCGTCGACTGGATCATCACGGCGACGCCGCTTTGCTGGTCGGCCATCAAGCGCACATCGCATGTGAGCGGACTCACCGAGATGACCTGCCCGACCAGACCGGTGGCGCCCACCACGGCATCGCCGAGCTCAACGCCTTCGGCAGACCCCACTCCGACGGTAACCGTCCTGTTCCAGGCATCGATGCTACGGCCTACAACCTGGCCGGTCACAGACACCAGGGAATACTGGTCCTGGATTCCCAGCAGCCCCTGGAGGCGCTCCGCCTCCGCCTTCAGCTCTTCGAGCTGGGCAAGCTGCTCTTTGAGTTCAGCATTCTCCGCTTTAAGCTGCTGATAGGCGGCGTCATCGACCGAAGCGTCGGAAACAGCCTCGGAAGCGGCACCCGCGGCGGCGCCCACGCCTGAACCCGCATACGAGAAAGGCAGGGCGACGACGGGGGCGTAGCCTTGGATCGTGTGGAGTATGCCGGATTCGCCTTCTCGGGTGTAAACGACGGTCATCAGGACGGAAACGAGCAAGAGGGCAACCATGATCATGTTGCCCCCGAATCTACCCGATGTATTCCGTTGTGCTTTCATACGTGGTTCCAATGCCATAACGGGATGCGTTTCTCCTTATCGTACAGTGGCCGAACGCTTCCCCTTGGCGCCCGGAGCGGACTCCCCTTAGCGAGAGCGCATCAACGTCTGCTTGAGGGCCGAAGGCGTCTCGAGCACCTTCAGGCAGCCCATGGCAACGTTGGTGAGCGCCGTCGAGCTGGTGTAGACGGGAATCTCAAGACGATGCTCGAGATAGCGGTCAAGGCCGGAAAGCAATCCGCCGCCACCCGTGAGCAGGATGCCGTTGGTGATGATATCGCTGGCCAAGTCGGGATTGGTCTTCTTGAACGTCTCTTTGATATGGAGGACCATCTCATCGATGGGAGCCTGGAGCGCCGCACGGACGTCCTCGGACTGGATGGTCACCTCACGAGGCTGATCGGAAAGCACATCCTGACCGGATATGATCATGTCCTTCTCCCTGCCGTCCTCGAACGGAAGGATGGAGCCGATCTTGATCTTGATGATTTCAGCGGTGCGCTCACCCACTTTGATTCCCAGCAGATCGCGCAGATGCATGGCGATGGCCTCGTCCATCTTGTTGCCTGCAAGGCGAAGGCTGGAACTGGTCACGATGCCGCCGAGCGAAATGACCGCAACCTCGGTGGTGCCGCCGCCGATATCGACGACCATGGAACCGGTGGGATCTGTGACGGGAAGGCCCGCGCCCATCGCGGCGGCCATGGGCTCCTCGATCAGATACGCCTGACGGGCGCCTGCCTGGATGGCCGCTTCGAAAACAGCGCGTTTCTCGACGGAGGTGGCGCCGCAGGGAATGCAGATGACGATGCGGGGCTTGGCCTGCCAGGGATAGCGGCGCTCGACCGCCTTGTTGATGAAGGCCGACAACATGGCCTCGGTGACATCGTAATCGGCGATGACGCCATCGCGCAGCGGATGCTCGGCGGAGAACGCCTCCGGCGTGTGGTTGATCATCTGCTTGGCCTCCTTGCCGACGGCAAGGACGCGGTGGGTGCTCTTCTCGATGGCGACGACACTGGGCTCATTGAGCACGACGCCCGC
>CAUWJA010000022.1:0-11512 GCA_963558905.1 uncultured Eggerthellaceae bacterium | reverse complement strand
ATCATCGTGCTGGTGGTCATCCTTGCCGTTGTCGGCGGAAGCGGCGCCGCGAAGACCATCACCGTGACCGACGCGGCTGAAGGCGGTTATGCCGGCCAGCGCGTCCAGGTGACGGGGAATGTGGTCGATAATTCGTTTTCCACCGTCGATGGGGTTTTGAAGTTCCAGATCTTCGATCCCGAGGGCGATGCTTCCAAAGCCATTGCCGTTGAGTACGACGGTGCCGCCGCCTCTACGTTCGGCAACGGCGTGACCGCCATCTGCACGGGCACCATGAGCGATGACGGCAAGACATTGGTGGCAAGCGAATTGGTGACCAAATGCCCCTCCAAGTACGAATCCGCTACCGACGCCTTGACGGTGTCGAAGCTGATCGGCTACGGGGAGGATATCGTTGGAAAGCCCGTCAAGGTCGCTGCTACCGTGAAGGCCGGAACGCTCGGATCGGCGGTTTCGTCCGATGTCCGATTCGTCGCTGTCGATGCCGATGATGCATCTGTCGAGCTGCCCGTCGTTTTCGACGGTGCGTTGGCCGATGCCATCACCGACGGCACTTCGGTGGTCATCAGCGGTTCGCTGACCTCTGACGGCAAGTTCGAAGCAACCGATGTTGCTCAGGAAGGTTGATAATGTCGACTATCGGTCTCATCGGGCTGATCGTGGCCTTTGCAGGCGTCGCCGTTTCGGTGATCGCCTTCCTCGCGGGCTACGTGCTCGAACGCATCGGCAAGCGTGATACTGCCGAAACTGCTTCATGGGCGGGTTGCGCCGCCACAATCCTCACTGCAGTGGCCCTGACGTTTTGCTGCGGTGTGCTGGTGTACTGTTTCATGAGCGGTGACACCTCCATCCAGTATGTTCTTCAGTACCGTTCCGACACCGAAGGCCCTATGGGTGTTCTCTATCGCTTGAGCGGCGTCTATGCCGGCCGTGAGGGATCGCTTCTGTTCTGGGCTTGGCTCATCTCGGTGTTCAACTGCATCTTGGCCGTCCGTGCGATGCGCAAGCATTCCCAGCTCGACCATATGGCCATCATGGTCTCCCAGATTGTTTTGGCTGCATTCGTGGGCGTCTGCCTGTTCTCTGAGAGCAACATGCCCTTCACGGCCACGCCTGCCCAGTATTTCGATGCCGAAGGCAATCTGCAGGGTGCTGCCCTCATGTGGGGTCTCAATCCTCTGCTTGAGCACTGGGCCCAGGCCATTCATCCGCCCACGCTGTTCGTGGGCTACGCCGGCCTGACCATCCCGTTTGCGTACGCCATCGCTGCGCTTATCGTGAACGACTCCTCCAAGCGTTGGGTCGAGCGCGCCAGCCGCTTCGCCATGTTCAGCTGGCTTCTGCTGGGCATCGGCATCGGACTTGGCTCCGTGTGGGCTTATGTCGTTTTGGGCTGGGGCGGCTATTGGGGCTGGGACCCCGTCGAGAACGCCAGCCTGCTTTCGTGGCTGGTTGCCTTGGCTCTGGTGCACAGCTTCACGGTGTACCGCCAGCGCGGCCAGTTCCGTCGCTGGAGCGTCATGTGCGCCTGCCTCACCTTCGCATTCGTGATTGCGGGCACGTTCATCACGCGCTCCGGCATCGTGCAGTCCGTGCATGCCTTCGAAGGCGATCCGGTTTCCTTGGCTCTGTTCGGGTCCTTGATCGCCGTGTCTGTTCTGGCCGGCATTGTGGGCTTGGCCATCCGCTGGAAGAGCTTCGGCGGAGACGAAGGCATGGAGAGCCTTGTCTCGCGTGACGCGGCTTACTACTTCAACAACGTGATCATGATCGTCTTCACGCTGCTTCTGTGCTACATGACGGTCTCCAGCGCGCTGCCCGAGTGGCTGCCCTTCGGCGGACAGAGCCTGTCTGCCGGCTCCTACAATGCGGTTGCCCGTCCGCTCGGCGTCGTGTACTGCCTGATCATCGCGGTGTGCCCGCTGCTCGCATGGGGCAAGACCGACCGCAAGGCGTTCTTCAAGCAGGCGAAAGTCCCCGCCATCGCCGCGCTTGCGCTGTTCGCCGTGCTCATGGTCTACTTCGTGACCACGCTTCTGCCCGCCTATAATGCAACCATCGCCGCAGGCGGTACGCAGGCTGTCGGTTTGGCGAACGAAGGCCCGTCGTGGTATTACAACGGCTTGGCGGTTGTCGGCTTCGCCGTGGCATCGCTTCTGTTCTTCACCACGCTCATGATGATCGTTCGCTCGGCTGCCAAGCGCAGCAAGGCCACCCATTCCAATCCGGTGGCGGCGTTCTTCTCCATGATTGCAGCAAATTCGCCCAAGTACGGCGGATACATCACCCATTTCGCCATGTCCATCATCCTGGTAGGCCTCATCGGCTCCTCCATGTATGTGACCGAGAAGACCGGGTACATGGCCTATGACTCTAAGACCGATACGGCCCAGGAGAGCTTCGTCATCCAGGATTATGAGCTGCGTTACACCGGCAACACCATCGAGGAGCAGCCCAATGGCGACGACGTCCTCTACATGGTCGAGTTCGACGTCTACGATGTGAATACCGGCAAGAAGCTGGGTCACGTCAATCCGTCGGTCCAGCTGACCATGACCACCCAGCAGCAGAAGCTCAACGCCAGCGTTCTGGGTTTCCCCACCCATGACCTGTTCGTGGTCTACAAGGGCGTGAACACCGATGGCGACTTCGCCTTGGATGTGCGCGTCAATCCCTTGATCGGTTTCGTGTGGGCGGGCTTCTTCCTGCTGGTTCTGGGAACGGCCATTGCCGCTTTCGGCCGCCGCAAGGTGAGCTCGAAAGACCCTGAAGCAAGCTCTGAACAGGCGGTTTCGTTTGATTCTGAGGCGGAGGATACCCGTGGCTGATGCTTTGGAGGTCAAGAAGATCTCGAAGGTTTTCGGGCAGCGTAAAGCTCTGGACAAAGTGAGCTTCAACCTGCCCGAAGGGGCCTTCCTTTCCATATTCGGCCCCAACGGCGCCGGAAAGACCACCATGCTGCGCATATTGTCGACACTTGCCCGACCCACGTCGGGCAATGTGCGTGTCATGGGGCTTGATGCCAAGGAGGACCCTGATAAGGTGCGCGAGCACATAGGGCTCATCTCGCATAACTCCATGCTCTATCCTGATCTGACGGCCATGGAGAACCTCATGTTCGTGGCATCCATGTATGGCATCGAGGACCCGGAAACGCGCGTGCGTGAGCTTTTGCACGCCGTCGAGCTGGACCATCGCCGCTATGACATGGTTCGTACGTTCTCGCGTGGCATGACGCAGCGCCTCTCCATTGCCCGCGCGCTGATCAACGATCCTGATGTGGTGTTTCTCGACGAACCCTATGCGGGCCTCGACCCCCACGCCGTGGAGATCTTCGATGGGCTCATCGCCGATCTTCGCGAGGGGCGCACGTTCGTCATGGTCAGCCATGACCTGCGCAAGGGCTTCGATGCATGTTCGCATGCGCTTGTGCTTGCGCGCGGCCGCGTGGTCTCTTTCGCGGCGAAGGAAGATCTGGACTTCGAAGAATTCTCGAAACTCTACCGTGAAACGGTCGGAATGGGGGTGTCGTGATGGCTGTGCGTGCTGCGAAACCTTCCACATGGAAGCATTTCCTGGCGCTTTTGCGCAAGGATCTTGCCCAGGAGCTGCACACCAAGGAGATGCTCACCTCCATGGGCCTTTATGCGCTGCTGGTGCTCATCGTCTACGGAGCGGCGCTCGCCCAGGCGGGCAACGGCGTGGATGTGGCGAAGCTTGCGGGCGGCCTTCTGTGGGTTGTCGTGCTCTTCACGTCGCTTCTGGGGCTGAACCGCTCGTTCGCCCATGAGAAGGAGCAGGGGTGCCTTGAGGGCATGTTGCTCATCCCCATGGACCGTTCGGTGATCTTTCTGGCGAAGGCTACGGCCAACCTGATCTTCCTTCTGATCGTGGAGCTGATCACGGTCCCGTTGTTCTTCTTCTTTTTCCTGACCACCGCAACGCTTGCCCCCAGCTGGCCTCTCATGCTGGTCAGCTTGCTGGTGGGCACCATCGGCATTGCCGGCGTGGGCACGCTGCTGTCCACCATCACCATCAATACGCGCGGTAAAGACGTCATGCTCGCCGTGCTCTTCATTCCGCTTTCGTTCCCGCTTCTGTGGTCGTGCGTCTCTGCGGCCACGTGTGTGATGGTCGGGGCGGATGGCTTCATGAACTCCTTCGTCACCTCGATGGCTCTGGCGGCGGGTTATGATGTTGCCATGATTCTGATTTCCTGGGTGCTCTACGATTTCGTAGTGAGTGCCTGATCCAAACCGCGGCCGCAGCGGTGGAAGCGGCAGAAAGAACCAGAGGTTTCCTATGGAAAAACGCAAAGGGCTGCAGGTCGGGGGAAAACTCGACACGCTGGCGCGCTACTCTGCGCTCATCGGCGTGGCACTGGCCGCAGTCGGATTCGTTCTGACATTCACGGTGGCTGGCCTGGTCAACGGCGCCTCCGTGGATGGTGTTGAGATCATCGGCGGTGTGGCCGTCTCCAACAAGCTCCTGCTCTCGCAGAAGATCTTCTACTTCCATATGCCCGTCGCCATTGCAAGCATGGTCTTGTTCCTGTTCGCGGGCTACTACTGCGTGCGCTTCCTCATGAAGCGCGACATCGCCTACGACACCCGCGCGAAGCTGTGCATGGAGACCGGCCTGGTCTTCGTCATCTGCACCATGATCTCCGGCGAGATGTGGACCCGCTTCGAGTGGGGCGTGTGGTGGAACTGGGAGCCGCGCCTGACCACGTACCTCGTGCTCATGCTCATGGTGATCGCGTACTTCGTCCTGCGCAACTCCATCGGCGACCCTGAGCGCCGCGCGGTCTATTCCGCGGTCGTGGGCATCCTCATCCTGGTCGATGTGCCCGTGTGTTTCATGGTCACGCGCCTGATCCCCTCGTCGGTGCACCCCGTGGTGCTGCGCGCCGACTCCGGCATGTCGCCCGAGATGATCATCTCGCTCGTGCTCTGCCTGCTGGGCATGCTGCTCATCGCCTTCGCGCTCTACCGCTTCCGTCTGCGCACGCAGCTGATGGAAGACAAGCTCGCCGCCATCCAAGAGAAACTGGAGGACTAATCCATGAACCCCGTCCTTGCCGAGATCTATTCCACCATCCTGCCCAGCGCGCCCTTCGTCATCGTGGCGTATGTGGGCATTCTGGTTGCCCTGTTCATCTACGTGTTCTTCATCGTCTCCAAACTGCACCGCACCGAGAAGAAGCTCGCGGCGCTCGAGGAGCGCGTCGAGGAGCTGACCGCTTCGCGTGAGGCGAAGGGGGAGTGAGCCGCATGAAGGCGCTTATCCCCGCTGCGGGCATGGGCACCCGTTTTTTGCCCGGGACCAAGGCCGTTCCCAAGGAGATGCTCCTGGTGGTTGACCGCCCCGCCATCCAGTACGTGGTGGAAGAGGGTTTGGCTTCCGGGGCCGATGAGGTCGTGATCATCAACAGCCGCTCCAAGAAGGCCATCGAGGACCACTTCACCCCCGATCCCGAACTGGTGGCCGTGCTGCGCGAGCGCGGCAAGGATGCCTACGCCGACGCCGTGGAGCACGCTGGGTCGCTCAACGTGTCCTATGTCTATCAGGACGAACCGCTGGGTCTGGGCCACGCCATCAGGTGCGCGGCCGAGCGCACGGCCGATGAGCCGTTTTTCGTGCTGCTGGGCGATGTTCTGGTGCCCGACAACGCCATCTGCCCCAAGATGCTCGAAATCTCGCGCGCCCACGGCGGCGCGTCGGTCATAGCCGTCCTGCCCGTGCCCGACGACCAGGTCAGCCGCTTCGGCATCATCGCCGGCAGCGAGGTTGAGCCCGGCGTATGGAAGGTGGATTCCCTGGTTGAGAAGCCCGCGCTCGAAGACGCGCCCAGCAACCTGTCCGTCTTCGGCCGCTACCTGCTCTCGCCCCGCGTGATGGAGCTGCTCGCGGACGTCAAGCCGGGCGTTGGCGGGGAAATCCAGCTCACCGATGCCCTCGATGCCGTTTTGCGTGAAGAGGAGATGTACGCTTTGGTGATCGGCGACGAAGACGGCTACGATACCGGCACGGTTGAATCGTGGCTGGCCGCCAACAACGCCTTGTACGCCCGCAGCAAATAGAGGTGCTCACATATGTCCGGTTCCATGAACGGATTCAATGCATTCGGCGCGGCTCCCCAAAGGGAGCCTTCGCCATTTTCCCGGGATGGCATCCGCTATCCCAAAGCCTACGCGGTCTCGTCGGTGACCCGCCAGTTCGCTGAAGACGGCGAATTTCCGCCTGAGGAGCTCGAGGCCATCGCCGATGAGCAACGCCGCTGGTCCTGGGTTGAAATCGATCTGGGAGCCATCCAGAGCAACGTGGCCTGCGCGCGCCGCTGCCTGGGCCAGGACCGCAGGCTCATGGCCGTGGTCAAGGCCGATGCCTACGGGCACGGGGCCGTCAAGGTTGCGCGCACGGCCATAGCAGCCGGAGCCAACCAGCTGGCCGTGGCCACGGTTCCCGAAGGCATAGAGCTGCGCCGCGCGGGCCTGACCGCTCCGATTCTGGTGCTTTCGGAGCCGCCCATCGACACCATTCCGCTGCTGCTCAACTACAACCTCATGCCTTCGGTCTACACGCCCGAATTCGCCATCAGCTACGCCGAATGCGCCGACATGCATGGCCTTCGCGCGCCGTTCCATTTGGCCGTGAACACGGGCATGAACCGCATCGGGGTCCGTTTCGACGAGGCCGTGGCTTTCCTGCGCCAGGTCAGTTTCCACCGAGCGCTCGAGCAGGTGGGCACCTTCACCCATTTCGCCACCGCGGATTGCGCCGAGACGCTCGATTTCAACATGCAGTTCCGCAGGTTCCTGGAATGCCTGGAATCCATGCGGCAGGCAGGGTTCAATCCCGGCATAGCCCATTGCGCGAATTCCGCGGCGCTTCTGCGCTATCCAGAGACGCATCTGGACATGGCCCGCTTCGGCATAGCCATGTACGGATACCACCCGTGCCCGGAGACGCGCGGCAGCTTCGATCTGCGTATGGCCATGAGCGTGCATGCGCGCATCACGGCGGTCAATACGCCGCCCATGAGCGAAGGCGTCAGCTACGGCATGCATTACCGCAGCCCTGGAAGCGTGAAGATCTGCACCGTCCCCATAGGGTATGCCGACGGGTTGCCGCGCGCGCTGTCCGGGCAGACGGCGTTCATCTGCAACGGCCAGGTGTGCCGCCAGGTGGGCAACATCTGCATGGACCAATGCATGTTCGAAGTGGATATGCGCAGCTACGGCACGCGCCATCGCCTTGACCCCCAGGTGGGCGACACGGTGCTGATCGCCGGATCCAACGGCCGCGCCGCGCTGCCCATAGACAGCCTGGCGGAGCTCGCGGGTTCCATTCCGCATGAACTGTGCTGCGCGTTCTCGCTGCGTATGCCGCGCATCTACCGATAAGGATTTCCATGAGCGTTGTGAACACCCATTTCGCCACCATAGACGCCGGCCAGGGCGAATCGCCCGAAGAGCTGCTCGCGCGCATAGCTGCCGAGGTGGCCGGCTGCCGCAAGTGCCCGCTCGCCGAAGGGCGCACGAACGCCGTGCCCGGTTTCGGCAACCCGAATGCCCGCGTCATGCTGGTAGGGGAGGCCCCCGGCAAGAACGAGGATCTGCAGGGCAAGCCGTTCGTGGGCGCCGCGGGAAAGTACCTCACGGAGCTTTTGGGCTATGCAGGCCTGTCGCGCGACGACGTGTTCATAGCCAACGTGCTCAAATGCCGCCCGCCTTCGAACCGCAACCCGCAGCCCGATGAGATCATGGCGTGCACGCCGTTTCTGCGGGACCAGGTGCGTGCGATGGGACCGGAATTCCTGGTTACCATGGGGAATTTTTCCACGAAGTTCATCCTGAAGACCGAGCGCGGCATCACGGCGCTGCGGGGCACGGTGCATCATGCGGGCCGCTTCAGCGTGCTGCCGGTGTTCCATCCTGCCGCCGCCATCTACGATAGGAGCAAGCGCGAGCTGCTCGAGGCCGATTTCCGCCTGCTGGGCAGGCTTCTGGAGGGCGGTTCCTCGGGTTCCGCCGCGGCTGCATCCGTACCTGCCGCTGCGTCCGTGTCCGCATCTGACGAAAAGGAAGCCGACCGATGACCCCTGCTGCAGGATTCGACCCCAAGGCGTATCTGCAGCAGGGGTCATGGGGCGATGTCCGATTGGGCCTTGCGCGCACGCGGGAGCTGCTGGCGGGTTTGGGCAACCCCCAGGACCGCCTGAAGTTCGTCCACGTGGCGGGTACCAACGGCAAGGGCTCCACCAGCGCGTTCACGGCTTCCATCTGCCAGGCGGCCGGCCTGCGCACGGGCCTGTTCACGTCCCCGTACGTGATGGAGTTCAACGAGCGCATCCAAGTCGACCGCAAAAGCATCTCCGACGCCGACCTTCTCGATGTGACGCGCAGGGCGAAGGCGCAAGCCGACCGCATGGAGGACGTGCCCTCGTCGTTCGAGCTGCTCACGGCCGTTGCCTTGACGTATTTCGCCGAGCAGGCGTGCGATATCGTGGTGCTCGAGGTGGGGTTGGGCGGCCGTCTCGATTCCACCAACGTCATCGAGCATCCGCTCGTGTGCGCCATCACGCCCATCGCGCTCGATCACACTGCGATTTTGGGGGATACCGTTGCCGCCATCGCGGCCGAGAAAGCGGGCATCATCAAGCCGGGTTCGCCTGTGGTGTGCTGCACGCAGGAGCCCGAAGCCGCCCGCGTCATCCGCTCCCGGTGCGCCGAGCTGGGCTGCTCGCTTACCGTGCCCCGCTTCAGCAGGGCGCACGCCCGCTACGAAGATGGTTTCCAGGTGCTTTCCTATGACGGCATCGACAACGTGCGCCTGAGCATGTGCGCAAGCTACCAGCCTGTCAACGCGGTGATGGCCATCGAGATCGCTCGGCTTCTGCGTGTGCGCGGGCTCGATATCTCGGATGCGCACATCAAGGCGGGCCTTGAGGCCGCCCGCTGGCCCGGGCGCTTCGACATCGTGGGCCGCAATCCCGCCGTGGTGGTCGATGGCGGCCACAACGAGCAGGGCGCCCGCGTGCTGGCCGACAGCCTGCGCTGCGCCTTCGGCGGCGCGCCCGTCACCTTCGTCATGAGCGTGCTCGCGGACAAGGACTACCGTGCCATGATCGAGCAGGTGGCGCCGCTTGCCGCCCGCGTGTTCACGGTGAGCGCGCCGTACACCGACCGCGCGCTTCCGGCGCAAGATCTTGCCGCCGCCGTGCGCGATGCCGGGATTGAGCAGGTCCGGGCATGCCGCGATTTCACCGATGCATGCGAAAACGCCCTGTGTGCTGCAGGGCGCGATGGTGTGGTGTGCTGTTTCGGCTCGCTGTATTCGGTGGGCGAAGCGATGCGCGCGCTCGAGTCGGCGGGTGCCCTTACCAGGGGCGCGTGAGCACTTCCTGCACGGCGGCGGGGTCGAGCTCGGGGAACGGCGTCACGGGAAGCAGGTTGCCGTCTTCGTCGTGATGCGCGTCGAACTGCTTTTCGTACCAGTACACGTCGCGCCATTCGCCCAGCTTGTAGCCTACATTCTTGAGCGTGCCCACACGCTCGAAGCCCATGCTGACATGCAGGCGCTCGCTTTTCTCGTTGGGATGGGTCACTTTGCCATGGGCCGACCGGACGCCCTGCATGTCAAGCAGTTCAAGGAGCTTCCCGTAGATTACGCGCCCCAGGCCCCGTCCTCGGATATCCTGGCGGAAGTAGACCGACAGCTCAACGGCCCAGGCATATGCCTCCCTCTCGAACATGCGCGAGGCATATGCGTAGCCCGCAGGGACGCCGTCTTCTTCGCAGACGATGTAGGGATACATCTTTATGCGCTCTTCGATGCGGCCGCGGAACTGCTCGACGGTTGGCACGGAGCACTCGAAGGTGATGGATGTGGCAAGGTAGGGTTCGTATATGGCATGCAGCGCTTCGGCGTCATCGGGTGTGGCAAGGCGGAAGGTGATGACGGGGTCGTTCATCGGCATCCTTTCTGTCGATGCAGGCGCCGTTGCGCACCGTGATGCGCGATGATGCGTTGCTGCGGGTTGAGCTGCAAAAATCGAAGAATTCGACAAGGGTGAAGTATAGCGATTGGGCGGCCGTGCGGACAGTGCGGAATCGATTGTCAGCGAATCGTCATCGAGCGGGTCCTCGCGGCGGGAAGATGCTTCCCATCTGGCACCGAGATGGTGAAAAACCCGGAAGTCGGCATGGGGCTCGGAGGTCGGTATGGGACAGCATGCAAAAACCCCGCTCCCGGCCTAAGGATGAACCCACCTGTCTAGGTGGGTGCTCGCAACGGGGTTCAAAGCTTTCGTGTCAACGGACGCGAATCCCTTGTCCACCCGTGATCTGGAGCTCCCTGAAAAAATGCATCGGTCCATCGCAAAATGACGGCTTCGGAAACGGGGCATGGGTTGAGTATAGAGCTAAATGGGTCAAAGAAACGTCTTGACTTGCGATGCGTTGCATGATTGCAGGAAGTTCCCATATCGGAGCTTTAGGCGGTGCCCGACGCCCCGCCGAGCCCGCGGCGGGTGCCGCTGCGGGCTCGGGCGTGTATGCATCAATAGAGTGCAATCCGATTTAGCCTCGAGCGAATTAGGTGTATTATGTTCCGTAATCGTCTTTGCATGAAGGAAATCGATTTGCAAAGTGATTTCCATGCTGCTCGGGGCTCGGGGATGCTGCCGTGCGGCAGATATTGGGGGATAGCGCCTTGTATGAAGAGATAATCCGCAGCGAAAAGGATGATGGGTTTCTAGACCCGTCGACAGAGCTTCTCCATGACGTTCACATGGATCTTCGTTCCGAACCATTCCGCGTCATGATCGCAGATGATGACCACATTTTTATCGAGGGCATTGCTGCGCTTATCCGCGAGTGGAGCGAATTCGAGCTCGTGGGTAGGGCGTATACGCTCGAGGACGCCTATGATGTCTGCGCGAACATCAAGCCGGAGGCCGTGATGATGGCGGCGACGTTCAAAGGCGTCGGCTGCGCTCCGACTGTCGGGCGAATGCTCGAATTCAATCCTAAGTTGCGCGTATTCGTTTTAGCGTCCATGGGCGAGAGCGGCTACGTGCTCGATGCCCTTCGTGCCGGAGCGAGCGGTTTCGGTTCAAGGGATGAGATGAGCTCCTCCCGCTTGAGGTCTCTGCTTTGGGCGCAGGCTTGCGGAGACATCGCTTTCTCGGGTTCTCTCGGCACCATTCTCCAAGGGGCGCTGCTGGGCGGCTCCCGTGTGACGAAGACGGAGTCTGCGGCCGCAGCCTGTGTCGAGATGCTTTCCAGCAGGGAGAAGAGCGTTCTCGCGTTGTTGGAAGATGGCCTTTCGAACGCAGAGATCAGCAAGCGGCTCTTCCTGAGCGAACCTACCGTCAAGAAGATCATCGGGAGGATAATCCACAAACTCCACGTGAGCATCCGAATCCAAGCCGCGGTGCTTTCCGCAAAGTACAATACCGGCAGGGCTGCAGATGAAGAGGAAGACTAGCGCGTGTCGCTTTCGCCTC
>CAUWJA010000021.1:0-11515 GCA_963558905.1 uncultured Eggerthellaceae bacterium | reverse complement strand
CGGGCTTGGCGGCTTGGACGGGCTTGTCCGGGGATCCGGCCACGCGCCGCGACACCAGCTCGACATCGGGTACGACACGGTTGGCATTGCGCATGGCCTGCTGGAAGCCGCCCTGGCCGTAGAAATACATGAATCCCAGGATGTAGATGGCGCCCAGCGCGCATACGGCATGCGTCGAAAGGCCGGCAACCGTGACCTGCCCTACGAGCGTGCCGCCGATGAACCCGGCATCGTGGAACAGATAGACCACGCCGCCGAAGAAGCCGTAGACGAACACCGGATTGGTTCCCTGGTCGCGCGACACCTGTGCGGATTGGATCATCATCAGCATGATGGCAACGCTGTATGCGGCGTAGAGCAGCGCGGCAAGCCAGCGGGCGTAATGCGCTCCCAGAAACGGCAGCAGCACGAAGCCCGTTATGACCACGGGGAAGACGACGCGGAACAGCGAGGTCACGTTCAGCCGGACGTTCTTGAACCGCCACAGCACCAGGAAACCGACTGCGGCGATGAGCGAAGCGCCCATGGACAGCGTGCTCACGAGGCTCCCCATGGCGGGGTCCTCTATGGCAAGCGCACGCATGACGCCGGCGCACATGCCAAGCGACGCGATGCAGAGCGCCGGCCGCGCAAGCGTGCGCAGGGCCTGCCGGTAGACGCCGGCGTTGCTCTTCGGCACGTCTTCGAACATGGGTTGGTCGAAGTCGATGCGGCGGCTCGCCAGCGAAATGGTCAGGGCGAAAAACGGCATGATGACAAGCGGGATCAGATACACGGTGACCGCGCGCGGGATGAGGTGCAAGGCGAAGTACAGAACGGATGCGTAGGCGGTTCCCAGGATGAGGTTGCGGTTGCCCTCGTCCGATTCCTGGGCGGCGAACAAACGCTGCCACAGCATGTAGAACCCCGCCGACCCCAAGCCTATGAAGGCGCCGCTCGCAACCATCAGCGGCATGGTCCATTCATCCAGATACATGGCGCCGATCAAGCACAGCCATCCTGTCAGATACGGGATGGAGGACAGCCTTACGATAAGCAACCGTGTGGGCCCGGGGATATGGTAGGCGCCCACGACGCTGGCGAGGAAGCAGATGGCGAAGATGCCGGACTGCGCAAGGGAGAACCATAGAAGCGTTGCCGGGGTTTGGATGGAAAGCGGCAGGAACGGGAAGACGCCGCCCCATGCGCCGGCAGCGTTGACGGCCAGAAACGATGCGTAGCCGAACAGCGTCGCATTCGGCTTGAATGCGCGCATGAGGCTGCGAGCGTCCATCGATCCCTCCCCGTTTTCGGTGCGTTCCTCCTGCAATGCACGGGGTAGTATATCGTCAAAACTACCTCCCCGCATTGCGGATATGCGGCCAACAGTGGTTATGCAAAGCCTGTGACCTGGGCAAACATGAAATGTACACGTTTTATGTAACACGGCTTTCCTCCCGTGGACCTAGAATGAGAACCGCTTCGGGGCGTTTGCGGCGCATGGCCGGCGCACCGGAGCGGAATCGAAGTCATAAGACGAAGCAAGGTATCAAGAGGAGGGGTCATGACGGAGATGAGTGAACACGCAGTTTCCCGCCGCACCTTTGTGAAGGGTTCAGCGCTCGCGGGTCTGGGCGCCGCCGCTCTGGGCAGCGCATCGATGTTCGGCTGCGCGCCTGCTGGCGAGAGCGAAGGCGGAGCCGACGCTCCGCAGGCAGAGGAGAGCATTTGCTGGGGGCATTGCTCGGTGAACTGCGAAACCCGTTGCGCACTGCGTCTGCATGTCAAAGACGATGAGATCGCATGGGTTGAAACCGACAATACCGGTGAGGACGAGTACGGCAACCATCAGCTGCGCGCCTGCCTGCGCGGCCGTTCCATCCGCCGTGTCGCGAACCATCCCGACCGCCTGCAGTATCCCATGAAGCGCGTGGGCAAGCGCGGCGAAGGCAAGTTCGAGCAGATCTCCTGGGATGAGGCCACGAGCATCATCGCCGAGAACTACAAGCGAATTCTGGACGAATACGGCCCCGAGGCCATCTACAACAACTACGCCACCGGCGTCTGCGCCAACAACATCGGCGGCTTCCTGAGCCGTCTCATCAACATGAACGGCGGATCGCTGAACCGCTACGGCAGCTACAGCTCCGCTCAGATCCGTGCAGCCATGCCCTGGATCTACGGCGCCCGCGACGACAACGCCACGTCGGACCTGGTGAACTCCAAGCTGGTCGTCCTCATCGGCGACAACTCGAGCGAGACCAAGATGGCCGGCGCAGGCCCCACCTTCCATTACAGCCAGGCCCTGGAGAAGGGCGGCGCCAAGGTGGTCGTCATCGATCCCCGTTACAGCGACACCGCTGCAGCGCTTGCCGACCAGTGGATTCCCATCCGCCCCGGCACCGATGCCGCGCTGGTCGATGCCATGGCCTACGTCATGATCACCGAGGACCTGGTCGACCATGAGTTCCTGGACAAATACACCATCGGCTACGATGAGGACTCCATGCCCGAAGAGGCCAAGGGCGAAAACAAGTCCTACAAGTCCTACATCCTGGGCGAAGGCGCCGACGGCACCGCGAAGACCCCCGCATGGGCCCAGGAGATCACCGGCGTTCCCGTTGCCACCATCGAGGCGCTTGCCCGTGAGATCGCAACCACCAAGCCTTGCGCCGTGTTCCAGGGCAAAGGCCCCCAGCGCCAGTCCAACGGCGAGCAGACCGCCCGCGCCATCTGCATGCTGGCCATCCTGTCCGGCAATGTGGGCATCCACGGCGGCGGCACCGGCTCCGACCCCGACAACAACTACATCTCGCTGGGCAGAGTGCCTTCCGGTGACAACCCCGTCGAGACGGCCATCTCCGTGTTCAAGTGGATCGACGCCATCGATTTCGGCGAGAAGATGACCCGCACCGCCGACGGCGTTCAGGGCAAAGAGAAGCTCGATGTGCCCATCAAGTTCATCTTCAACTACGCCGGCAACTGCCTGACCAACCAGAACGGCGACATCAACCACGCCCATGAGGTGCTCCAGGATGAATCCAAGTGCGAGTTCATCGTCATGTGGGACCTGTTCCTGACCGACTCCGCGAAATACGCCGACATCCTGCTTCCCGACGCCATGACCCTCGAGCAGCCCGCCGTGGTCACGAGCGAGTACTGCGGCAACATGCCCTACGGCATCATGAGCCTGGCTTCCACCACGCCGAAGTTCGAGCGCCGCACCCTGTACTCCTCTCTGACCGACATTGCCGACAAGCTGGGTCAGAAGGACGAGTTCACCGAGGGCCGCAACGAGGAAGAGTGGCTCAAGGCCATGTACGAGACCGCCCGCGAGAACGACCCCAACCTTCCTGAGTTCGAGCAGATGCTCGAGCAGGGCGTCTACAAGGTCCAGGACGAAGACCATCATGTGGCCTTCGAGGACTTCCGCAACGACCCCGAGGCCAATCCGCTGAAGACGCCTTCCGGCAAGATCGAGATCTACTCTCAGGCGCTGGCCGACCACGTGGCCGACTGGGAGCTGCCCGAGGGTGACTACATCAACCCGCTGCCCGTGTACTGCCCGGGCGTTGAGGGCTACGACGATCCGAACTTCGACGGCTACCCGCTGCAGATGATCGGCTTCCACTACAAGGCGCGCGCCCATTCGTCCTATGGCAATGTCGACGTGCTCAAGCAGGCCAACCCGCAGGAGATGTGGATCAACCCGGTCGACGCCGACGAGCGCGGCATCAAGGACGGCGATACCGTGGCGGTGTTCAATGACCGCGGCGAGCTGCGCATCGTCGCCAAGGTGACGCAGCGCATCGTCCCCGGCGTGTGCGCCATCCCGCAGGGTGCATGGCACGATGCCGATATGGAAGGCGACCGCATCGACAAGGGCGGCTGCATCAACACGCTGACCTCGCATCGCCCCTCGCCTTTGGCGAAGGCCAATCCGCAGCACACCAATCGTGTCGAAGTGAAGAAGGCCTAGCGCATCTTCGCCTTCCGAGGGCGACGCGTCCGCCCCTCCCTCCTATGAGGATGCGTCGCCTGCCGGCTCGATTACGTACCGACTATCGAAGAGGAGTCTGACACCATGTCCCAGTATGGTTTCTATTTCAACGGTCAGCGCTGCACCGGATGCAAGACGTGCGTGCTGGCTTGCAAGGACTGCAAGGACCTCACGCCCGAGATCTCGTTCCGCAACGTCTATGAGTGCGGCGGCGGGTCTTGGACGAAGGCCGAGGACGGCACGTGGAGCAACACCGTGTTCGCCTATCCCGTTTCCATCGCATGCAACCATTGCGACAACCCCATGTGCTTTGCGGCATGCGCCCAGGGCTGCATCGCCAAAGATTCCGAGACCGGTCTTGTGGTGATCGATGAGGAGAACTGCATCGGTTGCGGCGCCTGCGCCGAGGCGTGCCCGTACCATGCGCCCAAGCACAACACCGAGAAGAACATCTATCAGAAGTGCGACGGCTGCGCCGACCGTGTGGCAGAAGGCGGCAAGCCCATCTGCGTCGAGGCCTGCCCGCTGCGTGCGCTGGAATTCGGCCCGATCGACGAGCTTCGCGCCGCCCATGGCGACCTTGCGGTGGTGGCTCCGCTGGCCGATCCCTCGATCAGCAGCCCCAACCTGGTGATCACGCCGTCCGATAAGGCCGAATCCGGCGAAGGCGTCGTGCTCAACGAGCGCGAAATTGCGTAGAATCTTATAACGCTTCAAGAAACCGGGCATCGTCGCGAAGCGGCGGTGCCCGGTTGCATACGCCGCTGATCGAGGAAGGGTGCGATGGTCCAGTACGGATTTAGCTTCGACGCACGCCGCTGCACAGGGTGCAAAACCTGCATGATGGCGTGCCGCGATTACCATGACCTGGGCCCTGAGCTGGCTTTCCGCCAGATCTACGAAATGACCGGAGGCAGCTGGAGGAAGTGCGGCGGCACGTGGGAGCAGGACTGCTATGCCTATTACGTGTCGCTGGCGTGCAACCATTGCACCCGTCCTGTCTGCATGGAGGTCTGTCCGACCGGTGCCATGCACCGCGACGAACGGGGGCTGGTGAGCGTCGACGTCCGCCGCTGCATCGGCTGCGGCTATTGCGCGCTGTCATGTCCGTACCATGCGCCGAAAGTCGACCGGTCCGCCGGGTGCAGCGTGAAGTGCGATGGATGCACCGATCGGGTCGCTGAAGGGCTGCCGCCCATCTGCGTGGCTGCCTGCCCGTTGAGGGCGCTGGCATTCGGCCCTGCCGACGAGGTATGCGCGGATGCGGGTGCAACTGCTTCGATCCCTCCGCTGCCCGACGCGTCTGAAACCGGACCGAATCTGGCAGTGGTGCCGCCGGCGTGCTTCGAACGCGTGGGCGAGGAGCGCATCAGGCGCGATGCCCATGTGAACAATCTGCGCGAGCTGGTCCGTTGAGTGCTGCGAACCCGCCCATCGGGCATCGCGCTGCGAAGAGAAGAGAGGGGAAACCCGCTATGGATACAGAATTCGAGGATTGCATCGCCACGGCCGAGGCCGTCGCGTTCGCGGGAGAGTCTCTCGCGCCGTTCTTTCTGAACGACCCCCGCACGGGTGACGCGCAGGCGGTGTTCGCCGCCATGGCCCTGATCGATCCGCAGGCCGCCGCTTCCGAGTGGCCGTTCGCGTCCGAAGAGGAAGCGCGCCGCGCATTCGGACTGATGGTCGAAGGTCTGCGCCCCTGCATGGGCGGTTGCGCCGATGGGGATGCCGCACCGTCGGCATTTCACGCCGATGATGCACTGACGGATGAGTACCGCAGGCTCTTCATAGGTCCCGCGCCCAAGCCTGCGCCGCCGTGGGGGTCGGTGTACACCGACCGCGAATGCGTCGTGTTCGGCGAGAGCACCATTGCCCTGCGCGCATGGATGAGGGAAAACGGCATCGTACGGCTTTCCGACGAGCGCACGCCCGAAGACCACATAGGCCTCATGCTCGCGTTGATGGCGTATGTGGCCCGCATGTATACGGGCCTGCTCGATGAATACCTGCGCCTCCATTTCCTCACGTGGGCGCCGCACTTCCTGGGCGAATTCGCCGACGCTGCGCAGCATCCGTTTTATCGCGGACTGGCGCTCCTCACGGATTCCACGCTTGCCGGAATCCGCGATGCCCTGGGAGTCGAAGTCGTCGAGCCGCGTTTCTACCGTTGATTGCACCACCCCGGGTGATAGCATGACCGGCTTCGAAACAGCCATGAACGAGATAACCTTGGTGCTCTTCACCACGCTGGCTCCGTCCGGCGTGGTTGCGTATTGCCTGATGGCGGCAGTGCTGCTCAGGTCGGATGGGCAGCGGGCGAAGCGTCTTGGCGCGATGCTGCTCATGCCGTTCCTCGTCTGCCTCGCCGGCCTTGTCGCATCGGCGACCCATTTGGGCAATCCCGACAATGCCCTGTATGTGTTCGCAGGCATAGGCCGCAGTCCGCTTTCGACGGAGGTTGCCGCCGCCGTGGTGTTTCTTGGTGCCGCCGGGTTGCAGTGGCTCTATCAGTTCGCCGAGCACGCCAGGTCATGGCTGCAGAAGGCGCTGCTCGTCGTCGCCGTGGTTGCCGGAGCCGGGTTCTTGGCGGCTGTTGCCATGGCGTATTCCAGCAGGACGGTGGTGACGTGGTGCACGCCGCTCGTCCCGATGGCCCTGGTGCTGAACGCGCTGGTCGGCGGGCCCCTGCTTGCGCAGGTCGGATTTGCCTGCGCGAAGGTGCGCCTGGGCCGGTCGGCATTGGCCTTGCCCATCGCATCGTCCGGTGCGCTTGCTGCAAACGTCGTGATCTACATCGCACAGGCGCGCGAATCCGAGGGATTGGCGAACGGCGTCGTCTCGGTGGCCCAGCTCGCGCCCGGCTACGAGGCTGCGATCTGGGTGTTTGCGGCCCTGTGCCTGTCGGGTATCGTGCTCGATGCGGTGGTGGTGCTGCGTGCGCTGCGCTCCTGTCCGACGCAGGATCGTTCGCGGGAAGGTGAGGCCGCATCGTGCGCATTGCCGCTCGACGACGCTTCGGAACCGGGCATCTCGCGACGTGCTCTCGCCGGCACCGTGACGGCGACGCTTCTGGTGCTTGCCGGCATCTTCACCATGAGGTTCATGTTCTATATGACTCATATGACGGTCGGCATCAGCTTGTGACGCTGCTGTTACAATGGCACCGTCATCCGCAATGCGGCGATCGGCGGCGGCCGGTCCGCCGCGCAGCACGAAAGGAGCCGCAATGTCTTGCGATCACAGCAATCCCGTCGTCGGCATCATCATGGGCAGTGAATCCGATATGCCCGCCATGGAAGCCTGCATGAAGCAGCTCGATGAGTTCCATGTCCCTTACGAGGTGAAGGTTGCATCCGCGCACCGCAAGCCCGCAGAGGTCCATGAATGGGCGTCGTCTGCTGAAGAGCGCGGCATCCGCGTTATCGTGGCTGCTGCCGGCAAGGCTGCCCATCTGGGCGGAGTCGTCGCCGCCTATACGCCGCTGCCGGTCATCGCCGTTCCCATGAAGACCAGCGATCTGGGCGGTTTGGATTCCCTGCTGTCCATGGTTCAGATGCCCTCCGGCGTGCCGGTGGCATGCGTGGCCATCAACGGCGCGAAAAACGCTGCCATTCTGGCTGTTCAGATGCTGGGAACCGGCTGCGAGAACGCCCGGCAGAAGATCAAGGACATGAAGGCGCAGATGGCGCAAGCCTAGTTGCCTTGCGTTTCGGTTTCCGCGTCAGTTTCCGCGGAACCATCCGATTCGAAAGCCCCCGATGATTCGTCCGCGCTTGCGGACGCGTCGTCGGGGGTGTTTTCTTTCCGGGCGGAATCCTGTTTGCCGGCGTTCGCATCGGAGGGCGCTTCGCTGGAATACGCGAAGATGCTTTCGGCGGGGGCGAGGGCGGAGCCTTTGACGGAGGCCCGCTTTGCCGCAGCGGCGGCGTCCAGGGCCGCATCCCCGCTTTCGCCCTGCCCGAAGAACAGCAAGGCGACCGATGCGCTGCTCCGCACGCCGATGCGTCGCTTCACAGCATCGGTGATGTCGCTTGCCAAGGTGGCGTGGGCGCTTTCGGCCGCAATCGTGGCGAATCCGGAACCCAAGGCGGACGAATCGGCGTTCTGGGCGTGCAGCTGCAGTCCGTGCACGCAGACGGCCACCACGAGCTTTTCTTCCCCAGAGTCGGAGATGATGGTTTTCGTGGCCACGGTGTAGCCGCCGCCGTATTCGTCTGAGACGGTTTCAGGGTTTGAGAAGCCCAGTGCGGCGAAAACGTGCGTCATGAACGCGGCGGTCTCTTCAGCGCTCGGGGCGATCACGGATTGCGCCTGCACCGAGGCGGAGATGGCCTTGCAGGCGAACGCGAGCTGGTCGTTGCGATGCGTCGAATCGTCGAAGAACCACGCATCGTCCCACGTCATCTCCACGGAGACCGTTTCCGTCTTTCCGCCGTCTTCCGACTGGGGGTCCGCCTCGTCTTCGCTTCCGTCCTGGGAATCCGTTGCCGGGCTGCCGCCGGTGGCACCGGTTGCGTCAGATGCGCTGCCGGTTCCGTCGGACGGTGCACTGTCGGCCCCGTCGGCGCCATCGGACGTTCCGCCGTCATCTTGCGCATCGTCGGCGCCCTGGTCCTGCTCTGGCTGCTCCCGGGGTACGGAGAACTCGATGTTCACCGTGAAACGCCCGGTTTGGCTGTCGCTTGCAAAGTAGACAGGGGCCGTCATGCCCGTCAGGTCGGACTTTGCTTGCAGGGCCCGATCGACCAGGACGGCCCCGACGATGCCGGCGACGAGCACGACCGCCGCTATGATGCCGGCGATCGTGAGCTTGAGTTTTCGGTTCATGCGGGGCTTCGCTTCGCTTCTCGGCTCTTCGGGTGCGTTGGGCATTGTCATCCTCTCGGCGACGGCACGTAATCCATGCCGTCGAAGTAGTCGCGGAATTCAACGGAGTGCTTGCTGGTCGGGCAGATGAATCTGTGCGCGGCAAGGAAATACCGGTCTGTCATGCTTGCCAGGTAATCGGTGACCAGCTGGTCGGGGTCTTCGTCGCGATACGACCCTTCCGCATCGTAGATGCGCCGCGTGCGCTCGATGCGTTCGATATGGTGTTTGAAGATGGGGGATGTCTCGTTGCCCGCCTTCACGTCGGCGAGCAGCGCCTCGTAGAGTTCTTCGAACATGGGTGCAATCTCGTCGTCGTAGACCTGGGCCTGGGCGTCGGTCAGATAGATCCGCTCGTAGTTCTCCGCCTTCGCCGTTTTCAGGCTGCGGAATGATTCCTCGCTCATCTCGATGCGGTCTTTGCCGTAGCTGCTCTGCACGATGTCGACGGTCAGGTTGTTGACCATTTCGGCGTTCTGCACCCCCAGATTGCCTGCGGAGAAGTCCGCGTCGTCGGCGATCGATCGCGTGCTGAGGGCGTCTTGGCGGTCTTTGCCCACGTAGGCGATCATATCGCTGATGCGCACCACGCAGCCTTCGAGCGTGGACGGCCTCAGAGCTCCTATGGCCGAGCTGTCTTCGTAGCAGGTTTCGACAAGTTCATCGAAGGTGCGGAAATCATGGGTGCCGCCCAGGTTGAAGACGCGCTGGCTCGCTTCGCCGTTATGGCAGAGCACGCCGTCGAGGGTTTGCAGGCTGATGTTGCGCGCGTAGAGCACGTCTAAGACCCGGACGCTGTGGACGTTGTGGTTGAAACGGCGCCCCGTGTGGTTGCGGTACAGGGCATCGAGCATCCGTTCCCCTGCATGTCCGAAGGGGGTGTGGCCGAGGTCGTGCCCCAGCGCGATGGCTTCCGTCAGGTCCGTGTTGAGCCCGAGCAGGCGCGAGATGGTGCACGCCGTGCGCGCGACCAGCTGGACATGCAGGCCGCGGTGGCTGATGTCGTCGTTTCGCACGAAGCTGAACACCTGGGTCTTGCCCGTATAGCGGTTGTAGGCCGGCAGGTGCAGGATCTTGTCTATGTCGCGCCCGAAGGCCGGACGGTGCAGGCGGGGCGACATGTCGCGCGCGGGGTTGCGCCTGAGCGCATCGGCCTCGTCTGTCCTATAGGGGCTTTTCGCGCCCATGGCCAGGTCATGGGCAAGCTGCTCGCGGAAGTCCTTGTCGAAATTCCTGTAGGCCATGGTCATCCTTTGCTGATGTGCTGTAATCTGCATTCGTTCGGTTCGCCGCCATTATACTTGAGACAGGCGCCGAACCGTGCTGTGCGGGCGAATGGGATCCTGCATACACGGAATCGGCCGAAGGGCGTCATCGAACAGCCTCAAATGAACCATGGAATCCACTGACCTGCAGGTCCGCAGCGGTTCGCGCGGACGTCCTGCAGGCGGGGAGTCGTTAGGAGCGATACATGAGCGATACCTGCACTTCCGTTTCGACTGCTGCCGCATCGGGCGCCGGCAAGACCGTCCTTGTCACGGGCGGTGCCGGATTCATCGGCAGCCATACATGCGTCGAGCTTCTTCAGGCCGGCTATTCGGTCGTGGTGGTCGACGATCTGTCGAATTCCAGCGAAGTCGCCATCGAGCGGGTTCGGACGATCGTCGCCGACGCCGCGAAGCGCGGTTTGGCTCCGGCCGAAGCGAAGGACCGCCTCGAATTCGTGGAGCTCGACATTTTGGACCGCGATGCGCTCGATGCCGTCTTCGCCTCCCGCAAGATCGATGCCGTGATCCACTTCGCCGGTTACAAGGCCGTGGGCGAAAGCGTGGAAAAGCCGCTCGAGTATTACCATAACAACCTGACCGGCACGTTCGTCCTGTGCGATGTCATGCGCGCGCATGGCTGCAAGTCGCTTGTGTTCTCCAGCTCCGCCACGGTTTACGGGGAGCCTGACAGCGTGCCTTTGACGGAGAGCGCCCCCAAGAAGCCCGCCACCAATCCTTATGGCTGGACGAAGTGGATGATCGAGCAGATTCTGACCGACCTGCACACGGCCGATCCCGAGTGGAATGTGGTGCTGCTCCGCTACTTCAATCCCATCGGCGCGCATGAGAGCGGTCTGATCGGCGAAGACCCCAAGGGCATCCCGAACAACCTGGTGCCCTATGTGGCGCAGGTGGCCGTGGGCAAACTCGAGGCCGTCGGTGTTTTCGGCGACGATTACCCTACGCCCGATGGCACCGGCGTGCGCGACTACATCCACGTGGTGGATTTGGCGCGAGGGCATGTTGCAGCGCTGAACTGGATGGATGGGCGAACGGGCGTGGAAACCGTGAACCTGGGCACCGGCGTAGGCTCCAGCGTGCTGGACGTGATCCACGCGTTCGAGGGTGCATGCGGCCACGAGATTCCCTATGTCATCAAACCCCGCCGCGCGGGCGACATCGCCACCAACTACGCCGATTCCGCCAAGGCGCTCGCACTGTTCGGCTGGAAGGCCGAGTACGACCTGGCGCGCATGTGCCAGGATAGTTGGCGATGGCAGTCGGGCAATCCTGACGGGTACAAGGGCTAGCCGGTCCCGTTCGGCCGGAGCGCTGCTTCGCCTTGCCAGGCCATCCCTCTGCAGCGCTCGTCCTGCCGGGCCATCTCCCCCTCTGCGGCGCT
>CAUWJA010000020.1:0-11790 GCA_963558905.1 uncultured Eggerthellaceae bacterium | reverse complement strand
GACCTGGATGACGCCGGCGTATCCCGCCGCTCAAGCGACGCTGTGGTGAAGGCGGCCGAGTGCGTGCCTTTGCTGCACGGGGCCGCCGATGGGGGCGCGCTTTCGCTGTGCGGTGATGGCCTGGTGAAATATCGCGAGCTCTTCGAAGGATGCGGCACCGTGCTCGATGAGGGCGTCTGGCAGCCGAGTGGCTTCGGGCTCATAGCGGCGGCCGGCGCCGCTCTTGCGGCGGGTGCCATCGACGTCTCTGATGCCGCATGGCATGGCGAGGCGCCTGCGGGGCGTCCTCTGCCGGGAGACCCCGGCGTGCTGCTGCCTGTATACACGCGCCTGTCCGATGCCGAGGAAAACGAGCGCATCCGTCTGGCGAAAGGCGGCGCGGTTGCCGCTGCCGCTCCCGATTTGGCGACCGGCGTGCAAGACCCGCGCGCCATGGAGGCCGCCGCCGCAGGCGTGTCGCCGCTTGATTTCCGTCCGCTTGACGCCGCCCATGCGTCCGCAGTGGCGGATCTGGAATCCCGCTCGATGGGCAACGATGCCTGGAGCGCCGCGCTTGTGGCCGATGAGCTGGGCCGCAAGGACCGGACCTGGTGGATGGCCTGCGATGGCGACGAGCTTGCCGGATACTGCGGCGGCTGGATCGTGGACGGCGAGGTGCAGATTCTCAAGATCGCGACCGAGCCCGCCTACCGCCGTCGCGGCATCGCGCGCCAGTTGCTCTCGCTGGTCGCCTCCGATGCGCGCGATCTGGGTGCTTCAAGATGCAGCCTGGAGGTGCGCGCCTCAAACGAAGGCGCCCAGGCGTTCTACGAAACCGCCGGTCTTGCGCGCATCGGCGTGCGTCCCGGCTACTATCCCGACCGCGAGGATGCTGCGATCATGGCGGGCCCGCTGCCGCTGGATGGGCGCGCTGGTGACGCTGCGCCGGGCGTTGCGGGCATGGACCTCATAGTCAACCAGGAGGACGAGCGGGCCGTTTCCGACCGCGAGCATCCTCTCATCTTGGCCATCGAAAGCTCGTGCGACGAAACCGCGGCGGCCATCATCGACGGGCAGCGCCGTCTGCTCTCCGACGTTGTGGCGAGCCAGATCGACTTCCATTCGCGCTTCGGCGGTGTGGTTCCGGAGATCGCCAGCCGCAAGCATATAGAAGCCATCTGCGGAGTCGCATCCGAATGCCTTGACTCGGCTGCGGGAAATCTCGGCGTCTCCCGGCTGCGCTGGCGCGATCTGGACGCCGTGGCCGTGACGTATGCCCCTGGTTTGGTGGGGGCTTTGGTTGTGGGCGTCGCGTTCGCGAAAGGTGCGGCATGGGGGGCCGATCTGCCCCTTGTCGCGGTCAACCATCTCGAAGGCCACCTGTATGCGAACCGCATGGCCACGCCGGATATCCGTCCTCCCATGGTGGTTTCGCTTGTCAGCGGCGGACATACCATGCTTGTCCATGTGAAGGATTGGGGCAGGTATGAAACGCTGGGTTCCACCATCGACGATGCGGTGGGCGAAGCATTCGACAAGGTCGCCAAGGCGCTGGGGCTGGGATATCCCGGCGGCCCCATCATCAGCCGCCTCGCGGCGCAGGGCAACCCGAAAGCCATCGATTTCCCGCGCGCGCTCATGCATTCGGGCGACTTGAGGTTCAGCCTCTCCGGCTTGAAGACGGCCGTTACGTTCTATATCCAGAAGCAACGCGAAGCAGGCGAAGAGCTGAACATGCCCGATATCGCCGCGAGCTTCCAGCAGGCGGTCATAGACGTGCAGGTGGCCAAGGCGAAAACCGCGCTTCTCGACACGGGTGCCAAGGAGTTCTGCCTGGGCGGCGGTGTGGCGGCCAATCCTGCGCTGCGTGCGGCGTACGAGAAGATGTGCAAGAAGATCGGCGTGCGTTTGACCATGCCGCCCATGAGTGCGTGCACGGATAATGCGGCCATGATCGCTGAAGTTGCCTTCGATCGCTTCGAGCAGGGGAAATTCGCCGCTGCATCGCTTGACGTGAAGGCGCATGCCCCTCTTGACGAGCCGTATTAGGATTGCAGCCGCCTTAGGGCGGCCCGCTGCCGGGTTGTCTGCTCTGGCATGGATTTTGCTTGACCATGCGGAATGGATGCGTTTCGTTTCGGCAGCGGAGGTTTATCTGAATGGCCCATCAGAGGTTGTGCGCTACGGCGGGGAAGCCGTTCTTCGGGTATTTCGTCGTGTTCGCCCTTATCGTGACCACGTTCGGCCCGGTTTCGTTCGGGCATAGCTGTGCCGGGATCTTCTATCCGTACGCCGCCGCCGATCTGGGATGCAAAACCGGTGTCTTGAGCTATTTCACCCCGCTTGCCTGCTTATCGGGCCTGGTGTTCCTGCCGTTTGCCGGCAAGCTGCTCAACCGCTGCGATGCACGCATCTGCCTGGCGGCGTCATGTGCGCTCACGGCTACGGCGTTTCTGCTGGTGTCGTTTTCCACGCAGCTGTGGCACTATCTCGCATGCGGCGTGCTGATGGGTTTCGGAACCTGCCCGCTGATCTATCTGGCGCCCGCAACGCTGATCAGCCGCTGGTTCGCCGATCGCGCCGGATTCTTCATCGGGTTGGTCATGGCCTTCACGGGCGTGGGAGGCATGGTGTGGGCTGCAGCTGGCGGTGCGATGATCGCCGCATTCGGCTGGCAGTGGACCTACCGCGTATTCTCCGTTCTCACGTTCGCATGCATTCCCATCATGTTCGCATGCGTAGCCAGCCGTCCTTCAGATAAGGGCCTTGCCCCCTTCGGCGGGGCCAAGGCGTCCGCTCCGCAGGCTGACGCGCGCGGTTTGCAGGACGGACGGGATTCCGATGCCCTTATCGCCGAGGCGTCGTTGGCCGCAGGCGAACATCCTCTCTCGCGCAAGGGAATCGCTGCGAAGGAAGCGTTCCGCATGCCCCAGTTCTATCTGATAGCGCTGTTCTGCTTCTGCCTCAACTTCGGCATGTACCTCAACGGCATGGTGCCGTCCTATGTTTCTACGTTGGCCGTGGGCGCCGCATTCCCCCTGCTCGGATCCCTTGCGACATCGCTTTCCATGGCGGCTCAGACGGTGACCAAGCTGGGTCTGGGCGCTGTGGGCGAAAAACGCCCGTTCTCGGGTTCTGCCGTGTGCGCAGCGTGCGGGATAGCGGGCGCGCTGCTCATCATTGCGGCCGGTGCCGGCGGCGGTTCGGCGGCGGTGCTGTGTCTGGCGGCGGTGCTCTACGGCATCTACTACGGCGTGACGAATGTGATGACGCCTGTTCTGGCCCGCAAGACGTTCGGGGGCCTGGAGTACCCGATCATCTACGCGCGCATTTCCATGGCGGCCAATGTCGCGGGCGTGTGCTCGGGGTTCGTGTGGGGCGCTGTGATCGATTTCGCCGGATTCGAAGCGGCATTCATCGGTGCGGCTGCGTTCATTGCAGCTGCCATCGTCTGCGTGTGGGCCATCTCGTTGTTCCAACGCCGCGACATCAAGAGATATTTCAGGAAATGAGCCGCCGGACGATGGCGGCCGGATGGGCATTTCGGTGAAATCCGTTTGGAACGAGGTTTGATTCCGGCAAGGGTTTCTGCGGTTCTGCGGGCAGAACGCGATGGAAAAAATCAAGGTCAATCTGCCATCATGCACCTCCCGATGATGAGGAGGCGATCGTGTGGCAAGACGGCGGGTATGGATCATCGCTGCGGCATGCGGCGTGCTGTGCGCTGCGTGCATCGGGCTGTATGCGCAATCCCTTGAACAGGAATATGCCGACCGGCGCGACCAAGCGCTTGAGAGGTTCGGCGGAGAGCAGGTAGGGGTGTGCGTGGCCGTGCGCGACATCCTGCCGGGAGAACAGCTCGACCAGACGAATACCGAGGTCAAGCCGTGGCTTGTCGATCTTCTGCCGGACGGTGCCGTCGAAAGCCTCTCGTCGCTGGAATCCGCCACGGTCTCGTCGCCCATCTACCAAGGCGAACCCATCGTCGCGCATCGTACAGGCAACGCCGAACGGCAGGCCCTCGACGTTCCGGAGGGATATGCGGCCGTGAGCGTGCCTGCCCAAGATGTGTCGGCGGTCGGGGGCAGCGTCGCGCCCGGCATGCGCGTGGACGTCTATGCCGTCTCCGATGCCGGCGCCGATGACATAGCGCGCAACGTGCTGGTGCTTGCGACAAGCGCAAGCGTTGCCGGCAATTCGCCTTCGCCGCAGCTTTCTTGGATCACGCTGGCGGTCAAGCCTTCGTTTGTCGAGGAGCTCATAGCCGCATCGAAGAGGACGGATCTGCATTTTGCCGTGTCAAACGGCGCAGGGGCCGCATCGGCGGACCGTGGGGCGGAATCCGCAGACCGTGGGGCGGAATCCGCAGGCCGGGAAGTTGAATCCGAAAATCGGGAAGGCGGATCCGCGGGCCAGGAAGGCGGATCGCCGCCGGAGCGTGCGGCCGATGGGAAAACCGACCGAAGCGGTCTTACCCAAGGAGACGAAGGAGGGAAAGCCGATGGAACCACGCATTCTGCTGTGTCTTGATACGGAATCGCAGCGCAACCCCGCGCTTGCCGGTTTGCCGGATGAAGCGCTTTGCAATCAGGAATGGTGCCTTTGCGCAGCGTCGGCGCATCAGTGCCGGGCGAAGTGGAGGGCCAACCACAGCCTGAGGGAGGCATGGGTGGTGTCAAGCGATGATATGGAGCCCATCAACATCGCTGCCGCGCTGAAATCCGATGATGCTTCGCGCGATGTCTTCCTGGTGTCGTGCGATGAGAGCGGGTCGTCAGCGAGCAGGGCGAAGGCGGCAGGATTGGACGGCGTGTGGGGCATCCCTGAGTTTTTCGGCCGATATGCCGAATGCAAGCGCGTCTGCGCCGAGGATGTGCGGGCTGCGGCCCCGTCCTCTTCGCAGGACGCAGAAGGCGTGCGCGCCGGCGGGCGGGTAGGCGACGTGCGGCCGCGCGCCGACTCGGGAAGGAAGGGGTGTGCCATCGCCGTCGTCTCGGGCAGCGGCGGGTCGGGCAAGAGCACGGTATCTGCGCTCATGGCCCTGTTCGCGGCGCAGATGGGCATCAGAACGGTGCTGCTCGATGCCGACCTGCAGTTCGGCGATGTCTGCCATCTGATGGGCGCCGCTCCCCATATTCGTCTCGATGCCCTCTGTGCGGCTGCAGACCGGCTTGAGGCGCTTGAGGCTGCATTCGGTCGCGGGCAGTCCGATTCCGGCGTCCCCACCATCGTGTCGGCGCCTTTGAAGCTCGAGGACAGCGAGACGCTTGCCTCTCAGATCGGTTCGGTCCTCGATGTGCTGAGAGAAGAGTTCGAATTGACGGTGGTGAACACCGGCGCGTTCTGGTGCGAAACGCATGCGCTGCTCGTTGAACGGTGCGATAGGACGGTGTTCCTCATGGATCAGCGCCCTTCGTCGCTTCGCGCATGCGTGCATGCCGTCGACCTGTGCTCGCGGATGGGGTTGGCCTCGCAGCCATTCGTGTTCGCCATCAACCGCTGCGAGAAATCCGGGCTGCTCTCCTCGATGGATGCATCATGCGCGCTGCATGGAGCCCGCGTGGTGGAACTGCCCGACGGAGGGCGCGATGTCGATGAGCTGCTCGGTGCGGGGTATCCGTTGGAGCTGGCGGCGTCGAAGAACCGTTTCGTCGACGCCCTCAAGGAATTCACGGCGGCGCTCATCAGGGATTCGATGCCCGATTTCGCCGAGCGCATCGCCGGCGGGAAACGCGCAAAGGGTTTGTTCCGCAGACGGAAGGGAGGGAAGTGAGATGTCGTTGGCGCAGCGGGTCCGCACGGTAGGCGGCTTGGACCAGGCGGCGAAAGACCGGACGCATGAGCGCCTTCTCTCCCGTCTGCGCTCCGAGATGGATCGGATCTTGCCCAGCGATGTTCTCGCGACCATGGTCAAGGAACATCCCCTTCAAGCGAAAAGCGAGATCAGGAGCGCGTGCGGCCGCGTGTTCTCTCAGACGCAGTGGGCAACCTGCGACGAGGTTTCGCGTGAGCACCTGGTGGCCGACCTGCTCGATTCGATTTTCGGATTGGGCATCATCCAGCCATTGATCGATGACGATTCGGTGACGGAGGTGATGGTCAATTCGACCGACTCGGTGTATTTCGAGCGGGATGGGAAATTGATGCGCAGCAGCGTTTCCTTTTCCGATGAGGGTCAGATACGGACCTTGATCGACCGGATCGTGGCTTCAGTGGGGCGCCGCGTGGATGAGGCGTCTCCTATGGTCGATGCGCGCTTGCCGGGCGGATACCGCGTCAACGCGGTGGTGCCGCCTGTGGCCATCGACGGCCCATCCATCACCATAAGGAAGTTCGGCGATTCGGTCATGCGCTTGTCCCAGATGGAGGCTTCGGGTTCGTTCGATGCCCGGATGAGGATGTTTTTCGAATGGATGATGGCATCGCGCTGCAATGTCGCCGTATCGGGCGGAACCGGAAGCGGCAAGACTACGCTGCTCAACGCCCTGTCATGCGAGATTTCCCACGATGAGCGCATCGTGACCATCGAGGATTCAGCGGAGTTGCGGTTTCTCGAGCACCCCCATGTGGTTAGGCTCGAAGCGCGGCCGCGCAATGCCGAGGGCATGGGGGAGGTGACCATCCGCGATCTTGTGGCGAATGCCCTGCGCATGCGGCCCGACCGCATCATCGTGGGGGAATGCCGCGGCGCGGAAGCGCTGGACATGCTTCAGGCCATGAACACCGGCCACGACGGATCGCTGACCACGTTGCATGCGAATTCGCCAGATGACCTGGTGCTGCGCCTGGCGACCATGGTGCGCTACGGGGCCGATCTCCCCATAGACGTGGTGGAGGCGAATATCGCATCGGCCATCGATGTCGTCGTCCAGCTTGCCCGCTCGCGCACGGGAAGGCGGTACGTGTCGGCCGTGGCCGAGCTGCGACCCGGCGGTGCTTCCCGTCCCTGTGAAGTGCATGCGCTGTATGCGGCCGCCGAAAACGGCGCGGGTTCATGGCGTGCCGCACCGTCGTGGCTGCACGGGGCGATTGATAAGGGGGTTGTCGGTGCGAAGGAGGTGGAGCGATGGCTTCGTTGGTGCTCGCTTGCGCCTGCGTGAGCGGCGGTGCTGCGGTATGCGCGATGGTTCCGGCAATGATCGGGGCCGCCGTGCGGGCGAAGCGGCAGATACGTGCAGCCGCAGCCCTTTCCGACGATGCGGCGCATCCGGCTTCTTTCGCGTTTCATGCGGATGCCGCATTGCGCGCGGCATTGAAAAACGGGATGGCATCGCTGATTCCTTGTTCGCGGATCCTGCTGAAGGTTCCCGTTATCGGAGCGGTGACGGCTCAGGCTGTCCGCTCCGCCAGGTGGCACGGGTACGCGACCGATGGACAGCGTCTGCTTTCGGTCGCCCTGGCGGCTGCCGGAATGATGGGGGCCGCGGCCGCCATCGTGTCCGCGTCTGTGCTTGCGGGGATCCTGTCTGCGGCATTGGCGCTTTGGGCTGCATCGTTTCAGGCATCGAGACTCGATGCGAAGCGTGAGGATCTGTTGCGGGAACAGGTTCCCGATGCCCTGCAATGCCTGTCAGTGTGCTTTCAGGCCGGCCTTTCGCTTCCCCAGGCTTTCGCCCAGACGGCTCAGGAGAGCCCGTCTCCCGCCAAGGAGCTGTTTGCCCGCGTCGCCCATGATGTCGAGACGGGCAGGAGCGTGGACGATGCCCTGCTCGAGTTCCGCGATGCCTCCGGTGTGGCGGAGCTGGCATTCGTGTCGGTGGCGCTGGATGTCCAGCATGTGTGCGGCGGTGCCATAGCCCCTGTTTTGGAGTCGGCTGAAACGTCGGTTCGCCGGGGATTGGAGATGAAGCGGTTCTTGAAGTCGCATACCGCCCAGGCGCGCTTGTCCGCCCAGCTGGTGGCTGTCATGCCGGTGGTGCTGGCGGCTCTTCTCTCCATCGCGTCCCCGGGGTTTCTGGCCCCGTTTTTCGGAAGCGTTCAGGGGGTCGCGTTACTGGCTGTCGCGATCGGCATGCAGGCAGGCGGTGTGATTGCGGTGAGGCGTTTGCTGGTGGAAGGGGTCAGATGATGTACGGGGTTCTCGCCTGTGCGGCAGCCGGCATGGCGGCGGCGGTTGCGGCGTACGGGATCGCGTGCCGCCGGTCGTCCCGAAGCGCCGCTTCGCCGCGCAGCGCCGGCAGGCGGTCTGCGGTTTCCTTCCGGTTCGCGGGTATGTTGAAGGGGCGCGCTGCAGGGTCCGCCCGCGCCCGCAAGCGGCGCACGCATGAGATGGAGGGGCATCTGCCCGAGTTGGCGGAGACCCTTTCCATGGGATTGAGAGCGGGTCTGCCCCTTGACCGTGCGTTCTCGCTGTACTGCACGCGTTTCGACGATGTGCTGGCGGCGTCGTGCGCCCGCGCATACGGCAGTTGGACGAGCGGCCTTGCAACGCGGGAGGAGGCGCTGCAGAAGATGGCGGCGGAATTCGATTCCCCGATGCTCGAACGGCTGGCGGCGTCCATCTCGCGTACAGCGCGGTTCGGAGGTTCGCTTGCTCGCTCCCTCGACCTCCTGGCGGCCGAGGCCCGCAGCCGCCGCAGGGCCGAAGCCGAGGAGCGCATTGCCAAGGTGCCGGTGAAGATGATGATCCCCACGGCGGTCCTCATTCTGCCCGCGATGCTCATCGTGGTCATGGGGCCGGTGATTTTGGGGGCTGTTTCATGAGGTCGGAGATTCAGGCTGCAGGTTTACGGAAGGCGGTTCCATATGAAAGGAGTCCATCATGGGCGTATCGGAGAAGATCATGGCGAAGACGGCGAGCGCGCACGTGGCGGCGATCAGGCTGAAGGATGCCCTGCTGCGCAGGGTGGGCGACCGAAGCGGTCAGGCGACCACGGAGTACGCGATCCTCGTGGGCGTGCTGGTTGTCATAGCTGTTCTGGCCATAGCGCTGTTCAGGCCGAAGATAGAGGAGCTGTGGGCAACCATCGCGGATTCCATCAACACGCTCTAGCATCCCGGCTCGTCGACCGCTCAGGGCAGTCGACGGTTGAATATGCGCTGGTCGCTGCGGCGCTTTGCGCCATCGTCGCAGGGCTCGGAGCGCTGTGGCGCTTCGCCTCGGGATCGGGCCCGGCAACCGCCATGGCCGCCTCCCTGACGCATGCGATTCCCCAGGGGGTGTTCGATGTCCTGGCGTTCTGATGCGGGTTCGCGCCTGGCATGCCGAAAAGGGCAGGCGACCGTCGAGGCGGCATTCCTCATTCCGGTGATATTCACGGCACTGCTCGTGCTGCTTCAGCCGGCGATGCTTCTGTACGGGCGGGTGGTCATGCAGCATGCGGCATCGGAGGGGTGCCGCTACCTGCTGACCGTCGGCGGGGAAGATGCCGAAGGGTACGTGAGAAGGCATCTGGGCGCCGTGCCGGATGCGGCGGTGTTCCATGAGGGCGAATGGGATGTTTCGGTGTCATCCGATGCGTATTCGGTGACGATCGAGATCGGGCATGGGGTTCGGCCCCTGCCCGTGATCGGGGTGTTCGTTTCGCTCTGGGGTGCAGCGGACTCGGATGGACGTGTGCGGCAGGAGGTGTCGTGCAGCATGCCTGTCCGGGGGTCGTGGCTGGTCGAAGGGGATGCGGGCAGCGATCCTGATTCCTGGGTGAGCCGATGGGAGGAGGCGGCATAGATGGGGGCCATGGGCCGTTTCGTTCGGGATGAAGGGGGATTCACGGCTGCAGGCTCTGCGGTTGCGGTGCTTCTGGCATGCGCTCTGGTTTTCTCGTCGATCCAGGTGTATCGGGTGCAGAGCGCTGCTGGTAAGACCCAGCATGTGGCCGATGCGGCCGCCCTCGCCGCAGAAAACGAGGTCGCTTCTTTCGTTGTGGCGGTGCGCATATGCGATGCATGCCTTCTGACCATGACCATGTCCGGCCTGACGGTTCTTGCGGTGGGGACGGCGTGCCTGTGCGCTCCGCCGGCGGCGGGCATCGGCAGGCAGTGCGTGGATGCAGGGCGCAAGATCCTCGATGCGCGTGATGCTGCGGCAGAGAAGATGGTCGCATCCCTCAACGCCATGCAAGATGCCCTTCCCGCTGCGGCCGTCGCCCAAGGGATGTCGACGGTTGCGCTCAATGCGTCCGAGGGCGTGTCGTATGCAGGATATGTCGAGCTTGCACCTATGTCGGCCCCGGATGTGGCGCTGTCAGGCGCGGTTTCGGTGTCTGAGGCGGCCGATGCGGTGGAGGGCGGTGCGGACGCGCTCGAAGAGCAGGCGGCCCAGGCCCAAGAGGCAATGGACCGGGCGCGGGAGGCGGCTGAGGATGCGTATATGCATGATTGCGGATACGCGCCTGGTTACTGCATGCAGGAGAGGGCCGCAGCGTTATCGGACATCAGCCCCGAAGACAACCCGGTATACCATTCGCCGGAGACGTGGTCGTTTTCTGTGGCCCTGTCCCGCGCACAGGAATACTACCCATGCCGCATCATGGAGGAAGAGCCCGGGGACGGTTCTGTCGAAGAGCAGGTCAGAAGCGCATTGCGGCTCCATTTCTACGAATATGCCTACGAGGCTGTCCTGGAGGGCTACGTCATCGAAGACGCCTATGGCGTTGTTGACATGCATTTCCCCGATTTGCCGGCGAATACCGAATCCATGAAGGAGACCTGGCTTTACACCGATCGGATCTATCCGGTGAGCGATGAGGCGTCGGGTCTGGTCATCCACGCTTATGCGCGATGCCCTGGAAATTCCGGTTCGGTTGCGCAGCTCGGGTCTTTGGCGCAGCTTGACGCGGGCGAATTCGCCGAATGCGAGGTGTGCCATCTGACCTCGGAGGCCATGGGCAGTGTTGCTGCCGCCTCGAGTTCGATCGAAAACGGGTTCGAGTACCACTATCGCAAGGTTGCCGAAGCCGCTGAGCGCTATCTTGAGGCCCGTGCGCAAGCGCAGCCCCATCTTGATGAGGCGCGGGAGATGGCGCAAGGGTTGCTTGATGTGCTGAGCGAGTGGATGCGCAAGGCCGCGTCATGCAGGATCGAGGCGTATCCGCCGGGCAGGTTCGGCGCTGTGACTGCGGTGATGGCCGATTATTCCGGTGTGGCGTCGGGGTTGCCGTTCGTGGCTTCGGCGGGTGCGGGATCGGGAGCTGCCATATCGGCGGCGGTGCTCGTGGATGATGGGCGCAGAAACGTCGTCGAAGGGTTTTCGGATACCGTGCTCGAAGCATTCGGGATACAGGGCGTCATATCGGGGCATAGCGCGATAGGGCAGGTATGGAAGGCGCTGCTCGGTTTCTACGAAGGAGGCGTCGAGGGTATAGACGGTGCCCTGCGAGAGGTCGTGGGGTCGCTTCCTTTGGCGGGGGTGCTGGGGTCGTGGGCCGCCGATGCCCTTGAAGAGGCGCTTTCGGCGGCAGGTTTGAAGCCGGCATGCACGGCAGCGCCCGAAACGGTGCTTCTCAACACGGAGCACGTGGCCCAGCGTTCCGATGGGCCGCTTGCGATTGCGGTAGGGGAGGTGAAGGATGCTGCCGAAGATGAGTGACCGGTCGGGTCAGATGACCGTTGAGTTCGCCGTCGTGTTTCCGGTGATGCTGGTGATGGCCGCCATCGCCTTCCACGCGATGGTCTATGCGGGAGAATGCGCCCGGTTCGATGAGGCGGTCCGCAATGCCATCCGGCTTGAGGTCGAAAACGGGACGGATCGAAACGATGCCCTGCCCTCCATCGAGAGGACGGTGCGGGCATGCATGGACTGCGATGTCGAGGTATCGGCTTCCAGCAAGGAGCAAGGGGTGGGTCAGGTGCGCTATACGGTCGAGCTGAGGA
>CAUWJA010000019.1:0-11892 GCA_963558905.1 uncultured Eggerthellaceae bacterium | reverse complement strand
TCCGGCAGCAAATGGATCGACGCCATGCAGCGCGGCGTGAACAAGGCGACCGGCATCCGCCAGATCATGCGGTTGCGCGGAATCGAACCGGACGAGGTCATGGCCTTCGGCGACTCCATGAACGATTATGAGATCTTGCGCATGGTGGGCTGCAGCTGCGCCATGGGCAACGCCCGTTCCGCCATCAAGCAGATTGCGAGCCGCACCATCGGAACGAACGAGCAGCACGCGGTCCAGTCGGAGATGCGCGCGCTGCTCGAATCCATGTCGGGGTGGTCGATGGTCCGTTAGGCGGATCAGCGGATGTAATTGGTGTGGATGCGCGGTTCGTAGACCGGGTACGCCACACCTGCCGCGCGGCCGGCATCGATGCATTTGAGCAGCCATGCCATGTTCTGGCCTAAAACGCGCATGGTCTGCATGCCCTCCTCGTCGCGGCGGACCTCATCGGGGCTGTTGCCGTGGACCTGATTCCAGTAGCATGACGGGACCACCGGCATGTTGTTGATGGTGAAGTACTTGTTCAGCGTGTCGAAGGCAGCCGAGGCACCGCCGCGCCGGCAGCTCACGATGCCCGCCGCCGGTTTGCCGGCAAAGGATTTGCCGTTGGCATAGAACGCCCTGTCCATGAATGATTTGGCGGCTCCGCAGATGTCGGCGTAGTGCACGGGCGAACCGAAAACGAAACCGTCCGCATCCTGCGCTTTGTCGAGGAATGCGTTGACCGTGTCGTCGAAGATGCAGCGCGCAGCGCCGCCGCGATGGCAGCCTCCGCAGGCCAAGCACCCGGAAAGGGGCCGTGGCCCGATCCAGAATTCCTCGGTTTCGATTCCTTCGGCCTGAAGGGCGGCCGCCACTTCTCCGAGGGCGGTATGGGTGCATCCCTGCGGATGCGGGCTGCCATTGACCAAGATGACCTTCATCGATGCTCCTCACGTTCGAATCCGTTGTATTTCTGCACCCTTGCATTGTAGGACGGTGCAGCTGTCTGTGTCACGGTATCGCCTGTGCTACACTTTCGCGTCGAATGGTGAATGAGGCCGAATGACGAACAGGCCGCCGCCCGACCCTGGCGCATCCGACGCAGGATCGGGCTTCTCAGTTAAGGAGCTTGTCCCATGTATCAGTTCAAAACCCACGGAACGTGTTCGCGCATGATCAACTTCGACGTGGTCGATGGCAAGGTTCGCGACGTCAGCTTCGTCGGCGGATGCAACGGAAATCTGCAGGGCATCGGCCTTCTTGTCGAAGGCATGCCGGCGGAAGACGTCATCGCGAAACTCGAGGGCGTGCATTGCGGGCCGCGTCCCACCAGCTGCCCTGACCAGCTTGCCCAGGCTCTGCGCGCCGCGCTCGATGCGCAGGCGAAAGCGTAGCCCGGCTCGCCTGCGCGGCATCGCGCGCGGCTCCATCCTTACGAAAACTCCTATGACTTTTGCGGTGGCTGCTGCAAAAGTCATAGGAGTTATGCAAGTTTGAGGCTCTACCCGATGAACTTCAAGGAATTCGCCATTGCCAGCGGACAGGAGGAGCTCGTGGACCTTCTGTCAGGATGGCCCGCCGACAGGCTGATTCCCGATCTGTATGCGCGGCCCATGGGTAAGCTGTTGAAGGAATTCTACGTAGTCGGGGGCATGCCCGGTGCGGTGGCTCGCCGACGCGGGCCTCATCACCCGGGCGTGCTTGGTCGAGAAGCCCGAGCTTCCGCTTCCCGGCTTTGCCGATAGGACGTACTTCAAGGTGTACATGTCCGATATCGGGCTGCTGCGCGTACGCTCAGGCGTGTCTGCGGAAGCTGTGATGGAAGGTTCCGAGGGCTATAGGCGCTTCAAGGGCGCATTCTCGGAGAACTATGTGCTCAACGAGCTTGTTTCGCAGGGGAAGGAGCCCTTCTTCTGGAGGTCGGGAAACACGGCGGAAGTTGATTTCGTCTATCAGGCGGGTGGAGACATCGTCCCCGTCGAAGTGAAGGCGGCGGATAACACCCAGGCGAAAAGCTATCGGCAATTCTGCCGAGCCTACAGCCCGGCGTACGGGTTCAAACTGTCCGAGAGAAACCTCGGGGTCAACATGTGCGAGCAGACGCGGACGGTGAGCCTGCCGCTCTATCTCTGCTGGAATATCGACCGCTGTGCGGGTGAAAACCTCTCAGTTAATTGAGAACTCTTCCGAAAATCGCAAAAGTTCTCAATGAACTGAAAACTTTTCGTAAAACCCGTAAACTTCTCAATCAAATGAGAACTTTTTCTATTCGCCGTCCATCAAACCGAAAGCGGGGGAGCCGTCATGATCGCAAGGCCGCAGTACATCGAGCAACTCCGTCGCTGGAAGGACCGCGACATCATCAAGGTGGTCACGGGCATGCGCCGCTGTGGCAAATCCACGCTGCTGCGCATGTTCGTCGATGAACTCGTGGCGGGCGGCGTTCCACGCGAGCGAATCATCACCCTGAATCTTGAGCAACTGGAATGCGAGCGCCTGCGGGACTACCGGGCACTGCACGAGGAAGTCCTTTCACGTGTATCGGGTCCGGACATGCACTACGTTTTCATCGACGAAGTGCAGAACGCTCCCGAATTCCAGCGCGCTATCGACAGCCTGTACACGCGCGACAATATCGACCTCTATATCACCGGATCCAACGCGTTTCTGCTGCAGGGCACGCTCGCCACGCTTCTGTCCGGCAGGTATGTGGAAGTGAACGTGCTGCCGCTGTCGTTTTCGGAATACGCGTCGGCCTTCGACGGTCGGGAAACGCCGCAGCGCCTGTACAGCCGCTATATCGCAGACGGCGGCATGCCTGCAACTGTGAGCTTTGCCGGCGATCGCATCGCGCACCGCGATTATCTGGAAGGTATCATCAACACCGTCCTGCTCAAGGACGTGGCCCAGCGACTCAACGTGTCCAACACCCTGGGTCTGGGTGCGCTTGCGGACTTCATGTTCGACAACATCGGCAATCTGACGTCTGTCAAGCGCATCGCGGACGCGTTGAGTGCGAACGGCGTCAAGGTGTCGGGCAATACGGTGGGCGAATACCTGTCGGGTCTGGTCGCAAGCTATATCTTCTACCCCGCGAAGCGCTTCGACGTGCGCGGTGGCCGGCTGCTGAAGCTGCAGGAGAAGTACTACGCTGTGGATATGGGCATGCGTCGCGCGGTGCTGTCCGGTCAGGTCTGCGACCGTGGCCGCATCCTGGAAAACCTGGTCTATCTGGAGCTTCGCCGCCGGTATGGGGAAGTGTTCGTCGGCAAGGTCGGTGACCTCGAAATCGACTTCGTGGTGCAGGGCGACACGGGGCCGGAATACTACCAGGTCGCCGAAAGCGTGATGGAGGAATCGACGTTGCAGCGCGAGCTGGAGTCGTTGCGCGCCGTTCGGGATAACAACGCGAAATTCCTGCTGACCTTGGATGATTGCGACCCCGTGTCGCATGCGGGCATCACTCAGATGAATGTGCTGGATTGGTTCTTGTCGTAAACTGCGTTTGCCTCCGAGCACATCCTCACCACGCGCTGGGGATGTCCACGATCAGCGAGTGAACCATGTCGCGCAGGTAGGCGGAATCGTTGCCCACATCGGGCGTGCGCAGGTTCGCATCTATCGTGGCGTCATCCATGTTCTCCAGCATGCGCACGTACACGTCGCCGCCGTCCGACCACTCGATGGTGGGGTGCCACACGGGATTCTCAAGCACCACGCCGCCATCTTCGCCGCGCACGAAATCACAGGTGAAAATGCCGCTCAGGATGCAATCGGTGATGGTCCAGCCGCTGACGAAGTCCGAAAGTCCGAACACCACGGGCACGGTGCTGCCGCTTTCCCCGGTGATGTATTCCACCGGCTGCATGATGTGCGCGTGCGTGCCCAGCACCAGGTCAACGTCCAGATCGGCCAGAAATTCCGCGTACTCGTACTGCTGTGCGTTGGGCTGGGTTGTGTACTCGCTGCCCCAATGCATGGACACGATCACCGCATCGGCCACCTGCTGGGCGCGCTGCACGTCGGCTGCGATCTCGTCCTTGTCGAAGGGGCAGGCGTAGTGGCGGTTGGGCAGCGTGGCCGGGTCCATGTAGTTGTTGTCGCCGTAGGTGTAGGCCAAAAACGCGAACGTCATGCCGTTGCGCTCGATCATGTGCACGGTCTCGCGGTCCTCCTGCGTGAGGTAGCTGCCGCCGATCATCATCTGCGGGTAGCGCGCCCACACCTCGTGGCTGCGCTCCACGCCGTATGTGCCCATGTCGTAGGTGTGGTTCGTGCAGAAATTCACCATGTTGAAGCCGGTGTCGGCAAGCGCCTGAGCTGCGGAATCGGGCGTGTTGAAGCTGGGGTAGCCGGAATACGAGTAGCCGTCGGTGTTGCCGGCCATCACGGTTTCCTGGTTCACGTAGCGCAGGTCGAACTGCTGGATGAACGGCGCCACCTCCTGATACCACGGGGTGAAGCTGTATTCGCCGTCGCCTGCAGTGCCCGCATAACGGTCGGCGATGGCCAGAGCGTCGGCGGATCCTATCTGGTCGCCCGCGGCTGCCAGCGTTACGCGGTCCGCGGTGGCGCCCGCCTGCCCGCGCCCGTGCACCGTGTAGCGGATGCCGTCCGGCGTGGTTCCGTGCACGATGCCGTTTTCGTCCACGGTTTCGGTGGAGCCGCGCAGCTTGTCCGGAAGGGCCGGGCCGCGGTCTGCGTCCGCCATCGCATCATTTCGGGGTGCAGGGAGGGCGGGCGCGCCGATGCCGCCTCCGTTGCCATGGCTGCCTGCGGATTCGTTTTGGCTGCATGCCGTGAGAGCCGGCAGCGCGAAGGCGAGGGCCGACACCGTGGCGCAGGCGGCGATCAGGCGGAGGAACCTTTGGGGGAGGAAGGGCAAGTGCATGGTGCAACCTTTCGGAATTCGCTCGATGTGGCAAGTATAACGGCTCGGCGCGTGCTCATCCCCCTGGAGCGCTCAATCGGGCGCCGGGCGCATCCGAGGTGTCCGTTCGATTGCGATTGTGCGGCGTCTGGGCGATGGCGGATGCGGAAGAGGGACGATAATGGGACAGAAAACGAAGTCTAACGTGGGAAAAGTCTTGGTAAAAGCATCGGGGTGGCGGTTGACTGACATGTCTGCGAGTCTATAATTCAAATACTTATGTATGCAATCAAGTGGAGCCGTGCGGTGGGAATGCTCGCCGCACGTCCGCCGAAATGACCCAAGATGCCAGGGAGGACCAGAATCATGCAGCAGACATCGCATCTTTCGCGTGCGGCGCACCTGATGCTGGCCGTTCTGCTTGCCATCGCCATGTGCGTGCCCGTGTACGCATACGCCGATGAGCCTGCGGACGGTTCCGTATCCGACGCGACCGCAGAACAGCTCGGATCGGTGGAGGAATCCGCCACCGATCAATCGGAGGGCGCACAGCCCGCAGACGGTGACGAAGGCCCATCTTCCGAGCCCGACGCCTCTGCGCAGCTCCTTTCGTCTCCCGCTCCGACCGCGGCACCCGATGATGTCCCGGCCGCTCCCGCCGCCGCGTCTGCGGTGACCATGCAGCAGGGCTCGGGTGAGGCGAAGGGCTACGACAGCATCTCCGCCGCCGTGGCCGATGCGGCTGACTATAACTACAAGACCAATAAGGACACCTATGTCATCACGTTGAATGGGGACGTGTCCGATAACGTAGCCATCGACGGCAAGAAGCGCGTCACCATCGACCTGAATGGCAATACGCTTTCTCCCGCGGCAAGCGGTCCTGTGCTGACCGTCAGCAGCACGCAGACGGTGACCGTGAAGGATGCGGTCGGCGGCGGCGAGGTCGTCGGCGACGGCGACGTTGCCTTGCAGGTTGCCAAAGGCGGCAAGCTCACTGTATCCGGCGGCACCGTGAAGTCCGACGGCCTGAGCACGGTCGTGTCCAATGAGGGCACTTTGACGGTTTCGGGCGGTTCCGTCGTTTCTGAGAGCGGAATGAACCCGACCGTTTCCAATGGCGGCACCATGACGGTTTCCGGTGGCGTTGTGGCAGGCGGCAACGTTGCCATCAGCAATCTCGGAAAGCTGACCGTCAAGGGCGGTTCCGTGTCCAACGCGAACTCCGGCAGTGCCGCGTATGCGATTCTCGGCAGCTCTTCGGGCTCCATCACCGTTTCCGGCGGCGAAATCACTTCCCCCGGCGTGGCTGTCTCTGTCAACAACTCGGCATCTGCAACCGTTTCGGGCGGTACCATCTCCGGCGCACAATGCGGCATCGATGCGATCGACTCTGCGAAGGTCGCCGTTTCCGGCGGCGCTCTGGCGTCCGCCAACGGATTCGCCCTGTCCGCGGACAACGCGGCTGCCGCCACCGTCTCCGGCGGCGAATTCACCAGCGCGTCCGGCATGAAGGCCATCAACCGTGCATTCAATGCGACGGTGACGCTGTCCGGCGGCACCTTCAACGTTGCATCCGCCGCCGATGTCTGCGATTCGCCCGTCTTCGTTGACCGCTACAGTGCGGTCGAAAAGGACGGCAAGGTGGCTGTGGAAATGACCAGGCCTGCCGCGGTGGTCATCGCCGAGGACGGCACCCAGACCGCATACGAGACCTTCACCAAGGCTTGCAGCAACGCACCTGCGTACAGCACCGTCAAGCTCATGGAAGACGCTGTGCTGGGCAAGTACGCTGCCGAGGTGGACGCTTACGGTGTCACGGTGGATCTCAACGGCTTCAACATCGACGGCACCGCCTATACCGGCAGCAAGGCGGCCCTGACTCTGAAGACGCCCTACGGCGACGATCCGGTTGACGGCAAGGATTCCACCCTGCGCCTGATCAACGGCAAGCCCGAAACGGGCGGCAAGGTGACCGCGAAGCTCCCCGTCGCAGGCAAGGCCGGCGACAGCACCATCGAGGCGCCCGTCTTCATCGGCGAAGAGGTTGAGCTTGCGGTGGCGAATGGCGGCACCGACAAGGTGAAGCTCGAGTCGAGCGCCTATCTGGTCTACACGGAGAAGACTGCTTCCTTCTTCAGCAACGGCGGTTTCAAAGTCGACGCCGCCGATGGCACGCAGCGCGTTTACGGAGCGTATTCCAGCGCTGCCAAATATGCAGCCGAAGGCAGCACGGTGATTATGCTCAACGATTTCACGGGCAACGACACCATCCATTCGGGCGATAGGGTTGCGACTCTTGATCTGGGCGGGCATACGTACACCTACACCGGCACGCAGCAGGCGCTCTACATCAACTATGACAATGCCGGCATCATCCTCAAGAACGGCACGGTTGTCGCCACCCAGACCTTGAGCCAGGCGGGCGTCGCCATGCTCTACAACAACGGCACGTTGACCCTGGACCACGTCGTGATGAACATCGCCGGCGATTCCTGGGGCATCGGCACCAACGGCACCAATGTTGGCAACACCATCGTGCTGAAGGATTCGACCCTCAACGTCCCCGAAGGCTTGGGCATCTACTTCCCCAGCACCGGCTCGGTGACCATCGATAACAGCATCATCAACGCCAAGCACTTCGGCGTCCAGGTGTGCGCGGGCGACCTGACCATCACCGGAGAGAAAACCGCCATCACCGCTACAGGCGCTCCCCAAGCCAAGACCGACGGCGACGGCCCCATCATCGACGGTGCTGCCGTTTCCGTTGTCGAACGCGAGGGCTATCAGGATCTGGGCGCTGTGGCCATCGAGGGCGGCACGTTCGCCGCATCGGATGCCTCAAAGGCCGTGAAGACCTACACCTTCAATAACACCGACAAGGTTGAGGGCGAATGGCCCGATGCCGGCTCCGTCGTGGCTGTTTCGGGTGGCACGTTCTCCGATCCCATCGACGAGGGCATCTGCGCCGACGGGTTCGCTCCTCAGCAGAATGCCGACGGCAGCTTCGGTGTGCACGAGCACCAGTACACCATCGTCCATTCGGATGCCGACGGCCATTGGACCGAGTGCGATATCTGCGGTGCGGTGACGGACAAGCAGGCCCATGCCTTCACCGTTGCCGAGCACGATGCCGAGAATCACTGGATGAAGTGCGAGGGCTGCGATGCGACCGCTGAGAAAGCGGCCCATAGCTTCGAGTGGGTTGTCGACAGGGAGGCCACCGAAACCGAGCCTGGCAGCAAGCACGAGGAGTGCACGGAGTGCGGCTTCGCCAAGGAGGCCGTGGAAATTCCCGCAATCGGCGGCGGTGATTCCGGCAATGAGCCCGGCACCGGCGACGAGCAGGGCGGCTCCGGCGACCAGCCTGCCGGCAAGCCCGGCGAGAACGCCAACCAGGGCGACACGCTGGCCCAGACCGGCGACACCACCGCAGCTTTGGCGGGATCGCTCGTGCTGTTCTCCATCGTCTCTGCCGCGTTGCTGTTCCTGGTGCGTCGTCGAGTCGTCGAATAGCGGCAGTTGAATGACATCTTGGCCGCCCGCTCTCCGGGCTGCGGCCAATGCGAAGGGCCCGCATTGCGGGCCCTTCTTCGTGTGCGGGAATTCGGATGCGCAGGATGCCGGTGCGGTGCGGCTTCGGTCAGAATGCCCAGTTGCCGTTGCGGAAGATGGGCACGCGCGTCCCGTCCGCGCAGATGCCGTCGATGTCCAGGTCCTCGGTGCCGATCATGAAGTCCACGTGCGTCGCGCTCTTGTTCACGCCGCGTTCCATCAGGTCTTCGGCGAGCATTTCGACACCGCCTTCGTAGCAGTCGGGAAATCCCTGGCCCAGCGCCAGATGGCAGGACGCATTCTCGTCGAAAAGCGTGTTGTAGAACAGGATGCCCTGATTGCGGATGGGGCTGTTGAAGGGGACGAGCGCGATTTCTCCCAGGCGGCACGAATCCTCATCGGTCTCAACGATGGAACGCAGCAGCTCTTCGCCCTGGTCAGCGTGCAGATCGACGACACGCCCGCCCTCAAAGGTCAACGAGAACCCGTCGATGAGCGAGCCTTGGTAGGCAAGCGGCATGGAGCTTGCCACGGTTCCCTCTGCCCGCAAGCGGTCAGGCGAGGTGAAGATCTCTTCGGTGGGCATATTCGGGAAGAACTGCACGCCGCTGGTGGTGGTGTCGCCGCCGCCGTTCCAGATGTGGCTTTCGGGCAGGCCCACGGTGAAATCGGTGCCGTGGGAGTTGCGGTAATGCAGCGCGTCGAAGCGGTGCCGGTTCAGCCAGCCGCAGCGCGCCGCGAAGCCATGGCGGTGCTTGTTCCAAGCTGCTATCGCGGCATCGGCGTCTTCGCCATCCAGGCGGACCGTGGCGAAGATGGCTTCCCACAGCCTGTTGACCGCTTCGTCTTCCGGAAGATCGGGAAACACCTTGCGGGCCCATGCGGGGGACGCGGCGCCGGCGATGCACCACACGCAGCGGCCGAAGTCCATGGCGTCGTAGAATTCCTTGTACGCTTCGTGGTTCGACCTGATGCGGGCGCGCATCTTGTCGGCATTGATGCCCGCCATCCCTTCAGGGTCGTCCGAATCGATGGTCAGCATGGCCGCGCCTTTGCGGGCCATGCTGTTGTTGAGCGCGGCCAGCCAGCCCGGCGTGCTTTCGAACACTTCCATATCGCAGTTCTCGTAATGCAGCCGCTCGATGGCCTCATCGCGGAACCATACCGTCACATGGTGGGATCCGGCTTTGTACGCCTCTTCCACGATAAGGCGCACGAGGGGCGCACTCTCAATCCCCGCGCGAACGTAGAGATCCTGGCCTTTGCGCAGCGCGCATCCGGCTTCGACGATGAGGCGCGCGTAGGCGCGCAGGCGGTTTTCGGTGATAGGGGCGGCCATGGCGGTTCCTTTCTGATGAAACGCGCGGACGGCGCCAGGGGTGCGCGACCGGCGTTGGGCGGCATCTTGGGTTGCTGGGATTCAGGGTACGCCAGCGGATGGGCTGCTTCTGGTCGGTTTGCGGTTTTGTTTCGCAATCGTCATGGCGCGGGGGCCGTCTGATAGACTTGGGTGAATGAAAAGACCGGGCGGCTGAGGGTGCCGCGTGCCCGGAGGGATCGAATCGATGCGAGGTCGGCTATGGAGCTTCCTGAACTTTTGGATATACGGCAGGTCAGTGATGGCTGGCTGAAGAAATACGAGCTCACCTATCGTCTGCCGGAAGGGCGCAAGTTCACCTATGAGGTTGTTTCCCGCAAGGGTCTGGATGAGTACCGCGAAGAGGTTATGACCGAAGGCGCTGTCGATCCTCGGGTGGATGCGGTGTGCATCGTGGGCCACACCGCGGACGATTCGTTTCTGCTCATACGCGAGTTCCGTTTCCCCATGAACCGCATGTGCGTGGCATTTCCTGCAGGGTTGGTCGAGCCCGGCGAAGATGCCGTCGAGGCCGCCGCGCGCGAACTGCGTGAGGAAACCGGATATGACCTCGTGCGCGATGCCGAGGGACGCCCTGTGAGCGCCCATACGTGCGCTCAGCCCGGTTTCTCTTCTCTGGGCATGGGTGACGAGAACATTTCCATGGTTTTCGCCGAAGTCGAGCGCGTGGGCCTTCCCCATGCGGAATCCACGGAGTTCATCGAGGTCTTCGAGGTTCCCCGCACGCAGCTGGGTGAATTCCTGAGCACCAATGCGGACCCTCTTTCGATTCGCTGCCAGCTCGTGCTGGAGATGCTGGTCAACAGGCCGTTCTGAACGTCGCACGGGGTATTCGTGCGCTTGGTGGATTCGCTCGGCTTGCGCGGGAACGGCGCCTTATGGAGTGCTATTCTTCACGAATCAGAATCCAAGGCTTTATAGCGCGCCGGGTCTCCGTTTGGGGGTTGGCGTCGCATCCGTGAGCCTGACCTGCATGAACGAGGATGTGGTGCCCTATGATCAACCAGCATATGTACGACCTTGGTGCGGAGCCTTCGGCCATTCGCGAGCTGTTCGCCTACGGCATGGGCCGCAAGGCGGAGATAGGCGAAGACAAGGTGTTCGATTTCAGCATCGGCAACCCCAGCGTTCCCGCGCCCGCCAAGGTGCAGGAGACCATCATCCGGCTGATGGATGAGGATCCGACCGCGCTTCATGGGTACACTCCCGCGGCAGGCGCCCCTGACGTCCGTGCCGCTGTGGCGGACCATATTCGGCGCAACTACGGCATCGACGCCCAGCCGGGCCAGGTGTATCTGACCGCCGGAGCGGCCGCGGGCCTGGCTATCACCATAGCGGCCATCACGGTGCCGGGCGACGAGGTCATTGTCCCGTCTCCGTTCTTCCCGGAGTATCGCACTTGGGTCGAGCAGTCCGGCTGCAAGCTGGTAGAGGTTGCGTGCGCCCAGCCTGACTTCCAGCTCGATGTCGAGGCCATCGCCGCCGCCATCACGCCTTCGACCAGCGCCATCATTGTGAATTCGCCCAACAATCCGGTGGGATCGGTCTATTCCCGGGAAAACCTCGAGGCGCTGTCCGCCATGCTGCAGGCGAAGTCCCGGGAGCTGGGCCGCCAGATCTACATCATCTGCGACGAGCCGTATCGCCAGATCACCTACGGCGCCGAGGTGCCCTATGTGCCCTGCATCTATCCGGATACCATCGTGTGCTATTCGTTCTCGAAAAGCCTCTCGCTTCCCGGGGAGCGAATCGGGTATATTTACGTGTCCGACCTGATGGCCAACGCGAAGGAAACCTCGCTGGCCGTTGCGGGCGCCGGTCGGGCGCTCGGGTACATCTGCGCGCCGGTGCTGTTCCAGCGCGTGCTGGCCGAATGCATCGATCTGCCGGCCGACGTGGAAGCGTACCGGGCCAATCGCGAGATTCTGACCCGCGGCCTGTCCGAGCTCGGCTATGAGTTCGTTCCTCCCGAAGGTGCGTTCTACCTGTGGGTGAAGGCGCTCGAACCTGACGCCAAGGCGTTTTCGGAGAGGGCCAAGGCCCATGAATTGCTGCTTGTGCCATCCGACAGCTTCGGCGTCGGCGGTTGGGTGCGCGTGAGCTACTG
>CAUWJA010000018.1:0-12059 GCA_963558905.1 uncultured Eggerthellaceae bacterium | reverse complement strand
ATAGATATCCCACCACAGGACACCTTTTTTCCCCTCAATGCCACCACTGCGCGCAAGCGGTTTAGCGACGGAATAGTCCTGACAGGGGAACCCCCCTACCAACATATCGAAATCAGGAATCTGGCGGCTCCCGGCCTCGAACTCATCGAGGACACGGTTGATGTCTTCATTCACACAGCTACCTTCTCCGAAGCGCTCCTCATAGCAGCGCCAAGCGAACTGCTTTCCAGGGGTTCCCGGAGGCTCCCACTGATTAGCCCAGACGGTTTCATAAGGTCCGGCTGCGGGCATGTTGAATTCCGGTCGATCGGAAGACTCGTAACCGTCGAGCGCCAGACGAAATCCGCCGACGCCCGCAAAGAGTTCCGCGACCCTGATTTTCTCTTCGGCCATGGGGTGCTCCTTCGCATTCAATGGTCAGACATCAGGTTGCGGCGTTGATTAAAAACGCATCTGAACAGGATCCCAGATCGAAGCGTATAGGTCAACCCCCACAGGCATGATCGCCAAAAATCAGCACTGTCCATTTTAAAGGTCTTTTACTATCCCGTAGATATATGAGCTGTTCAGCCAGAAACTTTGCTTCGTCATCCAACGACCGTCTGACAGCTCGTCCGCATCCCTTTCAACGCATCCGATTTCGGTTCCGTCTTCAAGCCTGTAAGCGGCTTGCGCTGCATGGGGACGAACATGGGCAACAGGATTCTCCGTCTTCTTCGGAAGATTATTGGAAACCGCTATTTTCCCATTCGATAGCGTAGTGGCTTCAAGCTCGACGCCTTTCGCAATCCGATCTCTCGTTTCAGACCAGCATTCATACAGGGAACCCTCCATGTCCGAAACGGGCATGCTCCAAAACCTTGCCCCTAGAAACACCGAGCCATCTTCGCCTTTTCGAAATGCCGTGAAGAAGAACCGCGTTTCCTGGAAGTATGAGTATAGAGCGCTTTCCTCCCAATTCTCTTCCGCCATCAAGTCAGCGAAAGAAAAGGTATCCAGCGATAAGCTCTCTTTGACCGAACGGCCGTCTGGCTGCAGCCTGACCGTACGCACGCTGATGCCGGCTTTCTCGAACTCTTCCGCTCTTTCAGAAGACACGCCCAGAATCTTGTATACGATAGTGACCCATTGCGCCTTGTTTCCGGTATATGGAATGTCCAGTTGGCGGCAAATCTCTTGGTCGGTCATGCCGATATACGGCCTTAGCAGCGCCAAAACATAATCATCAAAGGACTGCTCGGACAAGGCATTCGAGTCTTTGACAATGCAATCGCCGGCATCGTAATCCCCTATCAGATAATGGTTGAGCACGTGGTCCATGTAGTTCCGTTTGAAACAGAACGCACGGCTCTTCGCCTTGACCCCAGGTGCATAATACTGGTTGCGCTGCATTGTCGCCAGACTGGCGCCTTTGGTGCACGCACCCAAATACCTGGTCAGACCTTCCGACAATTCATCTGCACGACCATCCTGGATAAGCCTTGCGATGGTGCGGTAATCATCCTCCATGATAGCCAGATCTTCCGGTGGCGGCGTAAACAGTGCCACATGCTCTATGCGCTGATCGTATCCGTCGATTTCTCTATCACGGCGATAATAAATGAGCAGAATACGGCCCGCCTTCTCCCAAAGGTGCGACTTCACCAGCTCGTCTTCTATGGGTCTATCGAACGGAATCATGCTCAGAACCAAACGCTCGCCCGCCGAAGGAGTTCCGTCTCTCTTGACGTCGAAGCATGTGGTCTTCAGTTCGACCCCGGCTTCAGCAAAATCCGGGCGATCATCACTGTTGGCGCGATATCCGTAGTATCTCTCCTCGATCAGCGTGCCCATCCCGCCTTTGTAGCGCTTGTCGTTGTATTCACGGGAAACCCCGTCAGGGGCAATCCCCAAATCAAGCACTTCACGAAACGTATGGCCTTCGAGTTTCTTCGCGTGGGCAAGTAGCGATGACTCGTCGCCGAAATCGACGACCTGATAGCCAACCTTGGAAAGCATGGACCGCTCCCTTCTCGATTTGCAGCGCACTCCACATGAGGCAGCCCACACAGGAGAACCACCCCGGGAACAGTTCGACCGGCTACCCGCGCTGCGGAAGCCTCAACGCATTCAACCCATCCCAAGATAGATAATACCCGCATATCGACAAAAGAACGGGAGAAGATGGCCATGGCGCGACACGACTGGACACGAAATGATACCCTCATGGCATTCGTTCTCTACCGCCTGCTTCCGCCGTCTCATCTAACCGTGCAGAACGAAGATATTCGATCATTGGCATCAGCTATCGGAAGAACGCCTGCGGCCGTAAAACTGAAGACCTGGAACATCGCTGCCCATGACGCGAACAGGATTGCAGCCGGCAAGGCGGGAATGCAGCACGGAAGCCGTATGGATACGGCAATCTGGGATGAATTCGACGCGAAAGGCGATGCTCTCTTGGAAGAAGGACTCGCTCTCCTCTCTTCCGCACTCAAGGGGCTGCCCCATTCGCAATCAATCACTTACGCGATTACGGAGCTCCCGCCTATAGGGACGGAACGCAAAGCCGTTCGCACCGAACGCGTCAATCAGCAGTATTTCCGCAACAGTCTCATGACGAACTACGGCGGAAAATGCTGCATTACGGATATCGCAGTGCCTGAACTGCTCATAGCGAGCCATATCAAACCATGGGCTCAATCCGATCCGAGGACCGAACGCCTCGCTGCCGACAACGGACTGCTTCTCAATGCGCTTCACGACAGAGCTTTTGACCAAGGGCTCATGACGATCACAACGGATTACCGCATCGTGCTTTCTTCCAAAGTAAAACGAGACGCTGCAGCTGCGCGAACGCTGCTGCAGTTCGAAGGGCAAAAGATTTCCGTTCCCTCGATTAAACCACCCGCAAAAGAATTCCTCGAATACCATAACGATGTCATCTTCGTTGCTTAATTCGCGCTTACAGCTTTTAATGCTTGGAACGCTACCGTCCATCATCAAATTCCGAGCGTGCGGGCAGGCACCGTGCCACACAGTTAAAGAGTTCAACTCTCGTGTGAACATCAAGTTTTTCATAAATATGTCGGACGTGGGTTTTTACGGTTTTACGACGCATTCCGAAGTTCACCCGTCTGGGTGATTACCCTTTTTCCAATCCTGCACTCTTTACAGCCAGGGTATTACGCTAGAATCCCCACCCATGATGAACCGCAGAAAAGACACTGGAACCAAGCCGCAAACGCGCGCGCACCGCACCGCCGTTGCGCTGTCGTGGGCGGCCGTTGCAGCCGTCGCCGCCATGATCTTTCTCATGAGCGCCAAGGACGGCACAACGCTGGACACGGATTCGGGCCTTATCACGGCAGTGAAGAACTGGCTGGCATCTGCAGCGCTTGCCCTGTTCGGACACCCAGTCGACGTATCTCCCGTCGGGCACTTCGCCGAGTTCTTCCTCTTCGGCTGCGTCTTGGCGAATGCGCTGCGCTGGCACATGCCTTTGCGCCGCTGCCCCTGGATGGCCGCCGCACTGGCGAGCATCTACGGCGTGACCGACGAATTCCACCAGCTGTTCGTCCCCATGCGCTCCTGCGATCCTGCCGACTGGGCGGTTGACACCGTTGCCGCTCTCGTCGGCGCGCTCATTGCGACCGCCGTGCTGCAACGACGCCGAAACCTCCGAGCGGCCGACCGCAGTGATGCAGATTCCGCCTGATGAGAGCTTTGCCGCCACGATCAAGAACAGTCTGTGGCATAATCTGCGCACCGTTCCAACAACGGACTCCAACCCGATGCCGACCGCGAAAGGATTCCGATGACCCGATACCTCCTTCTTGCCGCAGGATTCATCTGCTTCGCCATCGGCTTCGTGGGCATGTTCATCCCCGTCCTGCCCACAACCCCGCTGCTGCTTCTGGCAACGTTCCTGTTCGCGAACAGCTCGCCGCGCATGCATGCCTGGATCGCCCGCACGCGTGTCTATCAGGCGTACGTAGTGCCGTTCAAGGAGGCCGGCGGGATTACCTTCAAGCGCAAACTGCATATCTTGGGCGCTTCGTTTTCCGTCATGGGCATCAGCGCCATATGCGTGCAGAAACCCCTGGTCTGGGCCATCCTTGGCGCCGTCGCCCTGTTTCTGTGCTGGCTGATGTTCGTGCGCATCCCCACCATTGACCTGGAGACCATCCGCACCGCGCAGCACACTGAAAACGAACAGGACTGACCGGCTGCACTGGCCCCGCACGTAAGAAATTCGGCAGAAAAAAGAAAAGAAGCGGGTAGCTTAGGTATCTCTCCGTTCGCGCCCGATTCCCCTATTGCAGCGTATCGAGAAACCTCATCGCATCTTCAACCGACATGGTGCAGACCGGAGCATGCCTTCGAAGGACATCATCGCCCGTGACCAGCACATCCGCCTTCGAGCGAAGCGCGGCGGCTATGATGAGATTGTCCTCGTAATCGGCATGCAGCGGCTTCTGCTTGTCCGCGATCCAGATGTCAGACGCATCGCATCCGACCGCGAACGCGCATTCCGACATATGCTTGATGCAATCCCACGCTACCTCGGCAGCCGCATGCGCATCGGCAGGAGCCAGAATTCCGACATTCGCCTCCCTGGCCTCCCGCTTGTATCGCATGGCAAGCAGGTAGAACACATCTTTTCTGGATAAAGCGGCGTACATCAAATCAACGGACAGACTCTCCGCTTTGTCTATCAGCTCGAAAGCCGCGCGGTGGCGGGGCCGCATGGGGCAGTAATAGTCCACCCAAACATTGGAATCCAAGAGAAGGGTTGTGCGCTCGCCCATTCAAACCATCCCCTTCAGGACAAAAGCTCTGGATGACTCTCCTCGTAGGCCAGCTCCATGAGCTCATCATACGGAAGAGAATCGATGTCTCCGGGTTCTCCCCAGTCCATCTGATCCAAATACGCCAGGCCCCTGAGCCGCGCGATTTCAGCGCCCAGGATTGCCGGCCCCCTGCGCGCCCACTCGACGCGACGGATGCGCTCTTGCTCCCATGCGGCCGGCTCAGCTTCTTCCCTGCCGGGATCGAGGGCCTTGATTATGACCTCGGGGGAATCCGCATTGTCCGCGGCCAACTGCCACACGGCGCGTACCGCCTGCGTGGGCGTGAACCCGGCATTCGCCAAGGCGGCATCGCCCGCGCGCTTCAGGGATGCCTCGATCCGCGCATTGACCTGCAATGTCTTGAGGGTGGTAGCTGCAGTTGCCGAAACCATGGCGCATCCTTTCCCCAACTTCGATTGCCATGGCTTCAGCATACATTGCACTGTAAAGCACGTAAAGCGCAATACGGCACCCTCAGAACAGCAGCGCCTTCACGCCTATGGCGATCAGAACCGCACCGCCCGCAATCTGCGCCTTCTCCCCCAACGCGTCTCCCGCTCGACGGCCCACGGCAAGCGCCGCGAAGCAGCAAGCGCACGTGATGAGGGCAATGACCGCACCCGCAAATGTCACATCCACGCTTTCAGCCCGCAGGCTCACGCCCACCGCAAACGCGTCGATGCTGGTTGCAACCGCCTGCATGAGGATGACCTTGAGCGTGAGACCGCCGGATCCGGATGCGGGACCCTTACGCGTGCGCAACTCGCACACGCCCTCCTTGAGCATGTTCGCGCCGATAAGGCCCAGGATCACAAACGTGACAACACCCGCATACGTCTCGATGAATTCGCCGAAAACACTTCCCAGAAAATATCCGAGCACCGGCATCAAGCCCTGGAACAGGCCGAACGCAATCGGCAGCAGAAACAGCCTGCGACGCGGCGCATCCCTATAGCAGAACATGTCAGACAGTGACACAGCGAACGCATCCATGGCCAGCGCCAGACCCAGCAAGGCAAGCTCCGCGATTCCCATATTCCACCTTCCCTAGAAAACAAAAAACCGACGGCGGACGTCGGTTCAAAGAGCACGATGCTGAATATAAGCACGGTGCAGCGACGCGACGCCTCGCCACACCGTAAGTCTTGCCGTTTGATGCCAGCCAGCCTCCTTTTTCCTATGGAAGCAGTATGTTGACATGGCAACGCTTTCGCGCCAGCTACTCCCTTACGGAGTTCAGCTATTCTACCATTGTTGCGTACAAGGCGGCTTGCAATTCGCTTCGATACGCCGTGAAGCAGCAACGTTTCACGAATGCGGCATCCATCTGCAGCGCAAGCAACCCCACCGCCGCCATCCCCCAGAGGAAGGAACACCATGATCGTCACCACCACGCAAAACGTAGACGGCTACCGCATCAACGGCTACTACGGCATAGTCTTCGGCGAAGTCATCACCGGCGTCAACTTCCTGCGCGACTTCGGCGCAGGCATCCGCAACATTGTGGGCGGACGCAGCGCAGGCTACGAGAATGAGCTGGCCCAGGCCCGAACCGACGCCCTGCGTGAGCTCGAGCAGCGCGCTGCGGCAATGGGAGCCCATGCCGTTGTGGGCGTGGATATCGACTACGAAGTACTGGGCGAAACCAGCAACATGCTCATGGTGACCGCCAGCGGAACCGCCGTCACGCTGGAGCCGCTGCAGTAGGCCGGCGGCGTTGAGGGTGCCGATGCCTCCCGGCGCATGGCCGGGAGGCATCCGGTGCGCAGCGAGGGCTCCTGGCACACGGGACGAGCGGCCGATTGCAGCTGCGCTCCCGCTATGAGCCCGATTTCGGATTGAACAACGGCGAATTGCACGAAAACGTAAGCTCTTCGGGTTGATTCGCACTCTACTTGAACGCAGTGATGGCAGATCGCGTACGCCTTCATTGCGTTTTTCTTTGCCTTATTGCATATTCCCAGGTCAAAGAGTTGTTCGAGCAACCAGTATCCGACTGGGAGCATCCGACCGATTGCATTGGACGCAACCCTCCCGGCCAGCCGCGCCATCAATGACCCGAAACACTTAGGTTTCGGTTCAAAACGCCGTTTCCCACTGGCGGGTGCGGTGCGGCGGGACCGCACAGGTGCGAGGAGGCGGCGCGGGGGTGCTCAAACGCGTGCGGGGCGTCGGCGCAGAGTACCGCACGGGTCCGGGGGCAGGTTCGCAAGGAGCACTCGAACGCGTGCCGGTTCAGCTTTTGGCACGGTTTTCACGGTTTCAGCATCATTCTGAGCACTTTGTCGGGAATCTTGCACCGCTATACGTAGTTTCCGAGTCGTCAGATCCTCTGCTGATTTTTATCCTCATTACGGAATAGTTTTGGACAGGCGCTTCCTTGGCGCAATCATATGCGCTTCCGGAAATTCGACCTGATTCCCCGACAAAGTGACTCTATTGATGTCGAAACCTCCGATTTTCCCGCACAAAAGCCGGACCGAACCCAACCGAGCCCGATCCTGCGGTGCCAGCACCGAAACGAGCCCGATCCCGCACCGCCAACACTGAAATAGACCGAATCACATGAGTCACAGCTTCGACTGATCCTGCAGAACGGCAATCGCGCGCACGGGTGCACCGTCCGACCCGCTCACCTTCAAAGGCAGTGCCGCAAACAGGAAGGGGCCCGCAATGCGCGCATCACCGAATGCATGGAGGCGGTCTGGGCACTTGAGGTTCTCGATGATCATGACGCCACCCGTCAGCAGTGCATGATGCCTGGTCAAAGCCGCATCGTCGAACGGATCGACGCTCGGCGCATCGAAACCGACGGCTTTCTTCCCCGTCTCGATGGCGAATTCAACCACATCCATGCCCAAGTGCGGATAACCCTCGAAATAGCGGGGGCTGCCCCAATGAACGCCCCATCCGAAGTCGAACAGCAGGAAATCGGCCGCACGCGCCGCCTCCAACGCAGTCTGCCCGCAGCGGGTGATGCACTCCATGCCCACCGTTGCGCCCTCGGCCGCAGTGTCCTCAGCCGCAACGCCCCCGGCCGCAACGCCGCCGAACGCAACGCCGCCGAACGCATCGCGGCAGTCCACCACCACAGCCGAGCCCACGAAGCTGCTCGCAGAAAGCGCGTCCAACGTAGGGGCATCCGCACGAACATGGGCCGGAGCATCCATATGCGTACCCGTATGTGATCCCATCGTGAACAACGACGTCGCGAACCCTTCACGCTCGATCGACGCTACTGGATCCACGCATGGCACAGGATCGCCCGGAAACACCGGCATCTCGGGCGAAATGGCGTGGCTCAAGTCAATGACTTCCATGGCACGCCTCACATGAACAGGCAGAACAAGATGGGAAGGAAGGCGGCCGGCAGGAAATTCGCCACCTTGATATCGGTGAGCTTGAGCATGTTCAATCCGATGGCAAGCAGCAGCAACGACCCCGCGCACACCATTTCAGCAATGGCGGCATCGGTCAGAAACGGCGCGAGCAAGCTGGCACCCAAGCTCAGCACCGCCTCGTAAGCGAACACGCACAAACCTGAAAACGGCACACCGATACCCAGCGTAGTGGCCATGACCATGACAACCACGAGGTCGATGAGCGCCTTGGCGTACAGCGTGGAGTGGTCCAGCTGCAGACCGCTTTGCAGCGATCCCAAAATGGCCATGGCGCCGATGCAGATGAACAGCGTGGATGCGATGAACCCATCGGAGAACTTGCCGAGCGACGCATAACCGCCGAAAGCCTTGTTGATTTTGGCCTGAATCCAGTCTCCGAAACGATGGATGACAGCGTCAATGTCGATCCAGTATCCCAGCAAGCCGCCGAACACGATCGACAGCACGGTGATGACCACATCGCTGCCATGCAGCATGCCCTGTACGGCAACCAGAATGACGCAAAGCCCCAGACCCTGCATGAGGAAATCGCCCAGCTTCGAAGAAACGCGGCTGCGGAACAGCAGACCCAGCACACCGCCGATAACAGTAGCGATGCCGTTGACCAGTGCGCCCAATATGATCATGAAAGTGCTCCTCATGTGCGAAATGCTGATGGCATGCAGCGAATGGATCCACCGGCCGGCATCCGAAGACGCCGTGGAAAATGCGCACCGATGATAACGCAACAGCGACCGGCCGGCATGGGGTCAGGCCCGTCAGTAAACAAAAACCGCACGCACTTCTGACAGGGAGGGTGCGCGGGGCCCAGCGGGAACAGCGCAGGCGCGAGCACGGTCCGCAGACGCGTCTACACCGAAGGAATCACAATCTCGAAACGGGTTACGCCGTTTTCGCTGGTCGCTTCTATCGTGCCGCCATGGGCTTGAACGATTTCGCGTGCAATGGCCAGACCCAGCCCCGCACCGCCGCTGTTGGTTGCCCGGGCGGAGTCTTCGCGGTAGAAACGCTCGAAGATGCGCTGCAGATGCTCAGGGGAGATCTCGCTGCCCTGGTTCTCGATCGATATCCGCAACGTACGGTCGCCAGCGCCTTCGCCTGCCCCCTGAATCCTACGCCCTGCATTCACATCCTCATCTGCGGAAACGATGCTTGCTGCAAAACGTATCTCAGTTTCGGGGTCCGCGTATGCCACGGCGTTCTTCAGCACATTGCCGCATGCACGGGCCAGCTTGCGGGCATCGATGAAAGCCTGCTCGCCGCCGATGGGGGCCTCGACCGCTATCCCGATGCCGCGCGATTCTGCCGCAGGATAGAACTCTTCGGCCACCTGAGAGCAGAACAACGCCACATCGACGCGCGACCGTTCCACGGAGATCTGCTGCAGGTTGTATCGGGAAATCTCGAAGAATTCGTCGATCAGCCCTTCCAGCCGCTCCGCCTTCTGCGCCGCGATACCGGCATAACGCGCTCTCTGCTCAAGCGGCATATCGGGCGACTCGGTAAGAAGCGAAAGGTATCCCATGATGGACGTGAGCGGCGTTTTGATGTCGTGCGCCAAATAGGCGACCAGCTCGTTTTTGCGCTGCTCGGCCGCTTTGGCAGCCCGCTCGTTGACGGCGTTCTCCAGCTTCACGGCATTGATGGCGTTTTGGGCGAACTCCAGCTCAGCGGGCAACTCGACCGTTGACTCCCTGTCCGACAGCACGCTGACAACCGATTCCGACAGCATGTCGAAGTACCGCAGCGCACGGCGTACGGCAAGGGCCATCACAACAAGGCATCCGGCTAGGTAGAGCACCACCGCAACGGGCACCTTCAACGCCTTGATCTGGTTGTACGTCGTATAGTCGCGCACCATGGCATGGCCGTCGCCGTACACCGCCACGACGATTTCCCCATTCCGCGCGGTCTCAGTGAACAGCAGGACCTCCGAAAAATCCGATCCCAAGGTCAAGCGCGCCTCTTCGCACAACATGTTCAGGGCGTAATCGGTGATGTCGCCATCCATCACCACGGACCATACGGCATCGTAGACGGCGCCCGACCCCAAGTCCGCCGCGCGCTCCCGCGCCACATCGACCACCTGCCGCACAAGATCTTCGGTATCATCGGAAAGCCACGGATAACCGGCGAAGTCGATGGCCGAGGACTCCGGCCACTCCTCCGGATCGAGCCCCATGCGCGAAGACGCAAGCCCGTAGGAGATATCACCGGCAGCACCGGCGGCGGCGTCGGTGTCGGCATCGGCGGCATCGGCCGCACCGGCGGCATCGGCCGAATCGGCATCCGCGACCGTGGCCATGCCCGTTGCAGGCGGAATCGACGCGCCCAGCTCGGTCAGCGCGGCACCATCGGTCATGACGCCGGCCGCGAGCCTATAGAGGTACACGCGCGCAACGTCCTTCTTGACCTTGGTCACCTTGAGCGAATACCGGGACCGATCATATTCCGCTTCATCCGCAGACCGGTATTGCCAGGGCGCCATGGCATCGGCAACCTCATTGCCCAACGCAGGCATGACGAAACGATCGGCCGCAGCCGCCACAACGGCGAACACCGCCGTATATGCGAGGAGCACCACCGCAGCCCAGCGCCCGACGCGTGCACCGAGCGCCTTGGTCTGCGCGCTGAGCCTGCGCGATTCACGCGAAGGACCCCCAGCTGACCTGCGGCCGGAATTCCCGATGCGCGCATCAGCCATCGGACCCTCCGCGGCGGATGCGATACCCCACGCCCCATACGGTCTCGATGAATTCCTGCGACGAATCGATTTCGCCGAGCTTGCGGCGCAGACGGCGGATGTGCACCATCACGGTATTGTTGGATGTCGAACCGAACTCTTCGCCCCATACGCATTCGAACAGCTCGTGGGCGGAAACCGGGGAACCGGCCGCGCGCAGCAGCTTGGCCAGGCAGTCGAACTCCTTGGGCGTCAGGGAGAGCGGCTCACCGTGCAGGGCGGCCTCATGGTTCACCTCATCGAGCTCGATTCCACCGAGGGACAGAAGAGGTGCCGCAGCGCCATTGTCCGCAACGCGCGAGCGCAAACGCGCCTTCACGCGCATGACCAGCTCACGGGATTTGAACGGCTTGGTCACGTAATCGTCGGCACCCAGCGTGAACCCGAGCACCTTGTCGAATTCCTCATCCTTGGCAGATAGGAAGATCACGGGCACCTGGGTGAACGCCCGCAGACGCCGGCACACTTCGAAACCATCCATGCCGGGCATCATGATGTCCAGAACCACCAAGTCGAACGCATGGGTTTCCGCATACGCGAGCGCATCGGCTCCGGATGTGCACACATGGACGGCAAAGCCCTCCCGCTCGAGCAGGTGCGCGACAAGCGACGCGATCTCGCGTTCGTCGTCGCATATGAGGATGTTCGCCCGGTTAGCCATGGCGCAATGGTAGCACGGCTGCGGCATGCGATCGGATACCGCGGCGGCGTTTAAGAAAAGGTTAAGGAATCATCCATCATTGTTAAGGCAATGGCATGGGACTTTCAATACGGCTCTCGTCCACACTGGAGCCTGACAGCAAAGGCCCGTCCCGCCGGTCGCGCATCGACCTGCGGCCGCGCTGCCGCACACGCAGCCGCAGTCGGGCAGGTCCGAAAGGAACCCACATGCGACTCACGCAAGCACATCCGCAATCCGCCTACGAAATCTACGTCCCGTGCAAACGCCGCCGCCCACGTCGGACGGTTGTTGCCTGCATCTCAGGAGCAATGCTGGCAACCATCCTGGTCGGCAGCACCGTCGTGCCGTTCGCAATCGACGCCGCCAACGCTGCGAGCGTCTCAATCGCGACCGGTCAGGCT